>JAMOPE010000058.1 GCA_027064785.1 Geobacteraceae bacterium | reverse complement strand
GGTTACTTTATAGAAGTTACCCATCGCAATCTGGACCGTGTCCCGGAAGATTATCACCGTAAGCAGACACTGACAAACGCAGAACGTTTTATCACGCCAAAACTAAAAGAATATGAAGCTAAAGTTCTTGGTGCTGAAGAGCGAATGGTTGAACTTGAGTACAATTTGTTTCAGCAGGTTCGCTTGCAGGCAACCGCTGAAGGGAACCGGGTTCAACAGACTGCCGATGCTTTGGCCCGTCTTGACACCTTATTGGCTCTTGCCGATCTCGCCCACGAGCGTAACTATGTTCGTCCGCAGATTGATGACTCGGGTATTATCAATATTGCAGCCGGGCGGCATCCCGTTGTTGAGGGGATGCCCCTGAAAGAAGCATTTGTTCCAAATGATGTCCAGCTGGATAATGCTAAAAATCAATTGTTGATTATTACCGGTCCCAACATGGCAGGTAAATCGACGTTTATGCGGCAGGTTGCACTGATTACACTGATGGCTCAGATTGGCAGCTTTGTCCCGGCTGAAGTGGCTCGCATCGGTGTTGTTGACCGCATCTTTACCCGGGTCGGAGCAAGTGATAATCTGGCAAAGGGTGAATCGACGTTTATGGTCGAAATGAACGAGACGGCAAATATCCTTCGTCATGCGACATCCCGTAGCTTGATTATCCTTGATGAAATTGGGCGGGGAACATCAACGTTTGACGGGGTCAGTATTGCCTGGTCGGTTGCGGAATACCTTCACGATAATCCTGCGGTGGCAGCCAAGACGCTGTTTGCCACCCATTATCACGAATTGACCGATCTGCCGCTGACACGTGAACGGATTAAAAATTATAATATCGCAGTGAAAGAGTGGAACGATCAGATTATCTTCCTGCGCAAAATTGTTTCGGGAAGTGCCAGCCGTTCCTACGGAATTCAGGTTGGGCGTTTAGCTGGATTGCCGGAGGAGGTGATTACGCGGGCAAAAGAAATTCTTCATAATCTTGAATCGGGAGAATTTGTCCGTACCGGCGAACCCCGACTTGGTGAGAGTAAGAACAAGGAAAAAAAGACGCCGGATGCACAATTGTCACTCTTTGCAGCCGGGGACGGGGACATCCGTTCACGGCTCGAGGCGGTCGATGTGGCGACAACAACTCCAATCGAAGCACTAACGCTTTTAGATGAATTGAAAAAGATGCTGTAATCGATGAAAATCAGATATTTTATACCTTTTTTATTTCTTTTAGTCGCACTTGCTTTTGCCGGGAACTCTTTCGCTGAAAGTTATGCGGCTTTACGTCATGATTATCAGCAGTTGGTTAAATCGGCACAGTTGCAGCGACAACGGACAAACTGGGAGCGATTGATCAAGCGTTTTGATCGGTTTATTGATCAGCAACCGAATGCTCGTGAAATCGAAAAAGCAGTTTTCCTCTCGGCCAGAATTCGTGATGGTCTTTCACGGGCTTCAGGGGGTGATGCTGACGCCCGAGATGCTATCGATCATTACGTCGCAATGGTTGCACGTTTTCCACAAAGCCGTTTTGCGGACGATGCGCTGTTTCTTGCCGGGCAGGTTGCTGAAGAGCACCTTCATGACAAAGCTCTCGCTTATAAGTTGTATCAGCAACTGGCGTCACAGATGCCGAAGGGTGATATGGTAGGCGAGGCACAGAAAAAGCTGACTCAATTGCCGGTGCCGGTCATGACAAAAAAAACAGTCGCTGCCAAGCCGGCTCGACACGAGCATCAGGAAACAGGTAAATCGTCTCAGCTTGATAAAATCCGCTATTGGAGCGGTCCGGAGTACACGCGGATTGTTCTGGATTTAACCGCCCCGGTTGTTGCGACTCCTCATTATCTCAAAGGTGAAAACCCACGGCTCTATTTTGACCTTCTCTACACAAAACTGTCACCCGGTCTGGAGTCTCAGATTCCAATTCGCAATGGATTGGTCAAGCAGGTTCGGGCAAGTCAGTTCGATGCCCAACGTACCCGGGTTGTCCTCGATTTGAATCGGGTTGTGGAATACAAATTTGCCGCATTGAATAATCCCTCCCGACTCGTCATAGACATCAAGGGGCGGCCAATCAATGCCGGTATTGCGACAGCTTCTCATGTCGGAGAATCTGATGCCTCCTATGCTGCCGATGATTCGATTGCCAAGATTCTGAATAGCTCTTCTGATCGTCAGGTAGTTCTGCATGTTCCGGATAAGAAACACGATGAGGGAATTCACCTGATCGTTGTTGATGCCGGGCACGGTGGTAAAGATCCCGGTGCTATCGGCCCGCACAAACTTTACGAGAAGACGGTGACATTGGGAATGGCTAAAGCCTTAGCCAAGGAGTTACGTAAGCAGCTAGGGGTTAAAGTCATGCTGACCCGCAGTGACGATCGCTATCTGAAACTGCGTGAGCGGACAGAATTTGCCAATCGGGTTGGTGCCGATCTCTTCATTTCTCTTCATGCTAATGCAACGTCAAATGGCAAGGCCTATGGAGTGGAAACATACTTTCTGAATCTGTCGAAGAACAATCAAGCCGCCGAAGTTGCGGCCCGGGAGAATGGAACCAGTTTGCAGGAGGTGGGTAACCTTGAAGCGATCCTCTTCGATTTAATGGCGAACGCTAAAATCAATGAATCCAGCCGCCTTGCTGCTGAAGTACAGCAGGCTCTTGTCGCTGGATTAAAACCACACTACAGCCGAATTAAAGACTTAGGCGTCAAGCAGGGTCCGTTTCACGTTCTGCTTGGTGCAACCATGCCATCGGTATTGATTGAATCGGGATTTATCAGTAATAAGCGGGAGGAGAAACGGCTGAAATCGAAGAAGTATCAGCAACGGGTTGCAGCGGCCATTGTCAAAGGGGTCAAAAATTATTCTGCAACAATTGATCGGGTTGCTAAACGATGAGTGCTGTTGTGCGCGGGACAGTATTTCCGGTCGAATTTCTTACGGCTCTCACCAGTTTTGATGAGAGTCGGGATGATCTCTTGGCGTATGGTCGGAATTATTTGGATACCCAGCTCGCAAGAATTCAGCAGTTCGTTGACGGGGGAGCCGGTGGTCGGGCGATCGTTGAAGAAATTACGTCGATTTTCGACACCCTTAATCAATGTCTTTTTGCTGCTGTGTCGTTTGATCTGGCCGAGGATGAGTTGGCAGGCTGCAGTTTAATTTCCCTCGGTGGATATGGCCGGGCGGAGATGAATCCCCGTTCGGATCTTGACCTGATGTTCTATTACGAAGCCTGTGGAAAAGAAGCTGCACGGATAATTTCAGACCGGATGCTTTATCTTCTTTGGGACCTGCGTCTCGATGTTGGCTACAGTGTTCGCTCTGCCGATGAATGTCTTGAGGAATCTCACGACAGTACTGTCCGTTCAGCCCTTCTTGATGCGCGATTTATTGCCGGCAGCACTGATTTGTTTGAGACATTTAACCGCACTGTCGGGCAGACAATGTTGAACCAGAATACGCAGGCCTATATCAAGCTAAAACTCGAAGAGCGTAAAGAGCGCAAGAAAAAATATGGATCTTCGGTCTATTTGCTTGAACCGAATCTGAAAGAAGGTGAAGGTGGGCTGCGCGAGCTTCACGAAGCATTATGGATTGCCCGGGTGAAGTTTAAAGCAAAAAATCTGAAAGGGTTGCTCAAAAAAGGGGTGATCAATGAACAGGATTATCAGGTGTATGAACATGCTCTTGACTACCTGTGGAAGATTCGAAATTTCCTTCATTTTCACAGTCAGCGGAAGAGTGATCAGTTAACGTTTGAAATACAACAGCAGATTGCTGCTGCTTTTGATTATAAAGAGACTCGCCGAACCTCGGCTGTTGAACGTTTTATGCGGGAGTATTATTCCCACGCCATTAGTGTAGAGCATCTTGCGACCAAGATGATCCTGACTGCGACTCAGCAGCGGGCTAAGCCACGGAGTAAAGTTTTCGGTTTTGGGGGGCGTCGTAATCTTGAGGATGGCTTCTATATTATTCGTGGTGAGTTACGGGCACGGGTCGATCAGCAGCTGCTCGAAGACCCTGTTCTCAT
>JAMOPE010000057.1 GCA_027064785.1 Geobacteraceae bacterium | reverse complement strand
TCACGGACGCAGCAGTGTCAAGTCGAAACAATTCCGGGCACCGGTCAACTTGAAGCATGGACTAATCCGCTCGAGTTTGAAAAAGTCCTCGGGCTGGTCAAACAATGGAATGATGATTTACCGGCAGCTCATCATTCGATCAGTATTACCGGTGGAGAGCCTCTCCTTCATGTAAAGACTTTAGCACGCTGGCTGCCAGAACTGCGAAAAATCCTGCCGATCTATCTTGAAACCAATGGAACTCTTCCCGATCAGCTGGATGAACTGATTGAAGATATCGATTGGATTTCGATGGATATTAAACTCCATTCTCAAACCGGAGAGCGGACTGATTGGGAAACTCAGCGGAAGTTTCTTGAAGTTTCCCGGGAGACACAGTGTTATGCAAAGTTGGTTGTTGGTGAGACAACAACTGATTTGGAGTTGCAGTTGGCCGCGGATTTGGTCAATGGTGTGTCGTCTGAGGTTCCGATTATTATTCAACCGGTGACTTTAGATGGGAAGATTGGCGTTTCGACCGACCGCTTGCTCAGTATGCAGGCGCTTATTTCCGAACTCCACCCGATTGTCAGGATTATCCCGCAAACGCACAGATTTATGGGTGTTCTCTAGCGACTATTGATGTATTACATGAACTAATTCTTGTTCCCTCCAAATTTCTTTGCCAGCTCTTCATTGACCAGCGGCGGAACGAATTTACTGATATCTCCACCGAGCCGACCAACTTCTTTTACAATAGATGAGCTTAAGTAGGCAAATTTGGGAGACGTCATCATGAAGAGTGTTTCGACCTGTTGGCAGACGGTATGGTTCATCTGTGCCAGCTGAAACTCAAACTCAAAATCGGTGACCGCCCGCAATCCCCGCAGAATAACCCGTGCCTTTTTTTCCACAACATAATCGACCAGAAGCCCGCCAAATGTTTCGACCCTGACCCGTGGGTTATTTTCAACCAGTTGGTTGATCATCTCGACACGTTCTGCCACAGTAAATAGGCTTTTTTTATCTGAGTTGTTTGCGACGGCAATGACGATGGTATCAAAGATTTCAAGTCCTCGGCGGACAATATCCATATGACCATAGGTAAAGGGATCAAAAGAACCGGGATAGATGGCAATATGACGATTCATAACAGTCCTCAGGCAAATTGGTAAAGATGGATACGACTTGATCCATAAACTCTACTCTCAATTAATTTCAACCTTCCACAATCGCTCAGTTCTTCGTCTCTGGCTGACTCGGCGCAGATTATTCCATTTTCTGCCAGTAGATTCAAGGATTCAATCTTTTCGATCACTTGGGGAATTAGATTTTTATTGTATGGAGGGTCAAGAAGTATCAGGTCAAAAGGCCCCAATTGTTCTAGCCGGGGGAGGGTATTAAACACATCCCACGGGATAAATTGTACAGTTGCTTTAAATTGACATCGCTTGATATTTTCTGGAATCGTTTTTGCCGCAACTTGTCCTGAATCGACAAGAATTGCAGAATCAGCTCCGCGGCTGACTGCTTCTAATGCCTGTGCCCCGCTTCCGGCAAACAGCTCAAGAACTTTTAAACCATTAAATGAACCGAATCGGCTCGTTAGAATACTAAAGAGGGCTTCGCGGACGCGGTCCGGAGTCGGGCGAATATCTTTTCCATCAAAGGATGCGAGTTGGCGGCCTCTGGCTGATCCACTAATAATTCTCATTACTTTCCTTTATAGTGGTGTTCAAATTCTTCAAGAGTGGTTAGAAATTCAGAAGGCAGATGTTGATCAACCCGATACGCCAGCCCGACAATTCGTTCCAGATTAATGTCTTTGACCTTCCGCGTCACGATGTCGGATCGTAACGCTGTCGAATGGCTTGGAACCAGAGAAATTCCCAGTCCTGCAGCAATCAGATCAAGAGCATATTCTTCGGTGCTGAACGTCGCTTTTGTATTGATCGTAAGTCCCTGCTCCTGAATAGTGGAGTTCCATGCCTCAATAACGTCACAAAATGTCCGGCTGATAAAGGGTACCCCGTCGATCTGGTGCAAAGAAACGGTCTTTTGTAGTGACAGGGGGTGTCCTACCGGCATGGCAAGGACGTATTCATCCGTCCAGAGTTTGTGGAAACTCTCATTGGGCTGAACCATTGTCCTGGAGACAATTCGTGCATCGGCTGCTTCATTCCAATCAACGACAGTCAAGTCGAGCCCCGGTATTTTTTCCAGGAGTTTTTTTGTTATTTCGCCGATTCTCTCCCCTGATAGAAAAGGCATCAACCCGATTTTTAATGGGATACGCAGGGTCTCCTCTTCAAACATCGTCTGCAATGTTTGAATGTCGGACAATATTTTAATGGCATAAGGATACAACTCTTTTGCTTCACGGGTTGGGCTGACACCGCGTGCGTGACGCACAAAGAGCTGGCGATCAAGCTCCTCTTCAAGGTGTCTGATTGCAGCAGAAATGGAGGGTTGAGCAACATAACAACGCTTCGCTGCACTGCTTAAGCTTAATTCTTCGTAAACCGAAGTGAAATATCGAAGTGTCCTGAGATCCATTTGAAAACCTTTTCAGTATCCATAGCGAAAACTAAGCTATATCATCGATTGGTTTTTGTAAAATAGCATGTTGTATTTAATCCTCCAATCGATGTCTTCAGGGGAAACTTGTTTATGAAAAAGATATTCGATAATGGAGCTGGACTGTCAGCCATTGTCTTGATTGATTATCTACCCGAACAACACCTCCTGAATCTGAGCATAGCCTCCTATAGGCTACACCTAGAGCCCTTGAAGCAAAACAGTATTATATTTTTTTACTGGGTTAATGTAGCTTCTCGTAGATATTACCCGCTTTCTCTGGGTATTCTACGATACATTTCAACAGCAAAATAAAGGAGACAATGATGGACTTTTTAAAAGAGCTGGGCATTAAAGAGAAAAACTTCGGGGCGTCAACCGGGCTTGAATGGAATACCACTACTGATCAGGGTGAGCTGAAGATTGTTTCTCCCGTTGATGGTAAGTACATTGCTAGCGTTTACCTTGCATCAGAAGCCGATTACGACAACCTGGTCGAAAAATCTCATGAGGCATTTAAGCAATGGCGGACTGTCCCCGCACCAAAGCGGGGTGAGATCGTCCGGCAAATCGGTCTCGAACTGCGTAAATATAAAGATGCTCTCGGGACTTTGGTGTCCTACGAGATGGGAAAATCTCTTCAAGAAGGTAAAGGTGAAGTTCAGGAAATGATCGATATCTGCGATCTCGCCGTCGGGCAATCGCGTCAGCTCTACGGTGTGACGACCGTCTCCGAGCGTGAGCATCATCGTATGTACGATCAGTACCATCCCCTTGGAGTTGTCGGGACCATCAGTGCGTTTAACTTCCCCGTTGCCGTCTGGTCATGGAATGCCATGATCGCAACTGTCTGTGGTGACACCAACCTGTGGAAGCCATCCTCTAAGGTTCCACTGTGTGCGATCGCCGTTCAGAATATTCTCTCATCAGTGATCAAGGCCAATGACCTTCCCGAAGGGTTGTTCAGCCTGATTGTTGGTCGTGGTTCTTCCGTCGGCGAGAAGCTTCTCAACGACAAACGCGTTCCTCTGATCTCCATTACCGGCTCCACCGAAGTTGGTCGTCATGGAGCAGAAGTTATCTCTAAACGCTTCGGTAAATCTATCCTTGAGCTCGGTGGCAACAATGCCATTATCCTGACGCCTCATGCTGATTTAAAAATGGGACTTCCGGCAATCGTCTTCGGTGCCGTAGGAACAGCGGGGCAACGCTGTACCTCCACCCGTCGTCTGATTATCCATGAGTCAATCTATGACAAAGTCAAAGACGTTATCGTCAAAGCTTACAGTGGTCTGAAAGTCGGCGATCCTCTTGATGAGAATAACCACGTCGGTCCTCTCATCGACAAAAATGCTGTCACTGATTTCACCTTGGCATTAGAGAAGGTCGTTACAGAAGGTGGTACCGTTGTTTACGGTGGTGATGTCCTCGAAGGAGCAGGTTACGAATCGGGTTGTTATGTCACCCCGGCGATCGTTGAAGCCGAAAACAGTT
>JAMOPE010000056.1 GCA_027064785.1 Geobacteraceae bacterium | reverse complement strand
CACAGGTTGAAGGCCTGGGTCTGGGGCATCGCTGGGAAGAGTGTAAGGAGATGTATCGCAAGGTCAACGATATGTTCGGTGATCTGGTTAAAGTCACACCGTCATCTAAAATTGTCGGCGACATGGCGATGTTTATGGTTCAGAACAATCTGGAGCCGGAAGACGTTTACGAGCGTGGTCATGAGCTGACTTTTCCGCAGGGGGTCATCGATTTCTTTAAAGGGATGATTGGTCAACCTCATGGTGGTTTTCCCGAAAAACTCCAGAAAATCATTCTCAAAGGAGAACAACCGCTGACCCATCGTCCCGGTGAGTTGCTGGAACCGGTCGATTTCGTTCTGAAACGGGATGAACTGGAAAAGAAACTGGGGCACAAAGTCTCTGAACGTGATGTCCTGTCGGCAGTTCTCTATCCCGGTGTCTATGAGGAATTTGATCGATTCCGTCAGGAGTACAGTGACGTTTCGGTTCTTCCGACCCCGGTCTTTTTCTATGGACTGGATGTCGGTGATGAGGTCACCATTGATATTGAGGCAGGTAAAACTCTGATCGTAAAGCTGAACGCCATCGGTCGGGTACGTGAGGATGGAACCCGGAATATCTATTTTGAACTGAATGGTGAACCTCGCAGTGCTACGATCAAAGATATGTCGGTTGAAGCGGATGAAACCAGCCATGTTAAAGCTGATCCTGATGATAGTAAGGAAGTCGGCGCACCAATGCCGGGTAAAATCTTTAAAGTGATGGTCAGTGTTGGTGATGAGGTCGGTGAAGGAGATGTCCTGCTGGTGACTGAAGCGATGAAGATGGAAACGAACGTTAAAGCAAAGAAAGCCGGTGTTATTAAAGAGCTGATTTTCGGTGAAGGGGATCAGATCGATCAGGGCGACTTACTGGTTGTGTTGGAATAAATCACTGTGGACTAAAAAAACATTCCCTCTCCCTCAGGGAGAGGGTGGCGCGTTAGCGTCGGGTGAGGGGGCATCGTTGAGAGTCTCCCCTCATCCACCCTTTCGGGCACCTTCTCCCTCAGGGAGAAGGAATAATGAGCAGCAACGGAAGAGGGGTTTTATTATTTCTTCAGCAGGTAGCGTCCGACCTGATCGCTGTGATGACACGCGACCTGATGATCCTCTCCGATATCAACGAGGGGTGGTTCCTGTTGGCGACATAAGTCATCAGCATAAGGGCAGCGAGGGTGGAAGTAACAACCGCTTGGCGGATTTACGGGTGAAGGGATTTCGCCACTGAGGGCTTTTGGCCTGGGATGATCGGGGTCGGGTGACGGGACAGCGTTGAGGAGTGCTTCTGTGTAGGGGTGTCGAGGATTTCGATAAAGCTCATCCGCCCCGGTTAATTCAACAATCTTCCCCAGATACATGACGGCAACTCGATCACTGACGTGCTCGATCACTGCCAGATCGTGAGCGATAAATAGATAGCTGAGGGTGTTTTCGCGTTGAAACCCTTCGAGTAAATTAAGAATTTGCGCCTGGACCGATAGATCGAGGGCCGATACGGGTTCATCGGCAATGATCAGCTCAGGTTCGACGGCCAACGCCCGGGCAATCCCGATCCGCTGTCGTTGCCCTCCTGAAAATTCATGCGGATAACGCAATTCATGTTGTGCTGATAGTCCGACTTTTTCGAGCAGTTCGATCACGCGATCACGCATCTGACGGGAAGGGACCAGTCGATGGATCTGTAACGGTTCTGTCAGGATTGATCCGACTGTCATTCGTGGATTGAGTGATGAAAACGGGTCCTGAAAGATCATCTGCATCCGACGACGATAAGGGCGCATCTGTGCTGGATTAAGCTGGGTCAGTTTGTCTCCGGAAAAATAGACCTCTCCGCTATCAGGGTGGAGAAGTTGCATAATCAACTTTCCGGTTGTCGATTTTCCACACCCCGATTCACCAACGAGTCCGAGAGTTTCCCCTTTGTTGAGTTGAAAGGAGATGTTGTCGACAGCAACAAGCTGACCTGCCGAGCGACCGAGGGAATCGTTGACGCGGAAGCTTTTTCGTAAATTTTTGACTTCGAGCAGAGGCAATTTAATATCTCCAGCAGCGAACCCAGTGATCAGGTTCACTCTCAATCATTTTGGGTGCTTGATGCCCGCACGGTGCGCACGGACCGGGGCAGCGTTCGAGAAACAGACAGCCTTCAAGTTGTTCACGCAAATCAGGTAAATGCCCCGGAATTGTTTCGAGGGAGGTATGCTCCCCCAGCTTGGGAATACATTTGAGTAGCCCCTGAGTATAGGGGTGAAGAGGATTTTCAAAAACTCTTTTTACGGTTCCCGATTCGACAATCTGCCCGGCGTACATCACCGCAATTTTGTCGGCATTGCTGGCAACAACGCCAAGGTCGTGGGTAATCAGCAGGGTTGCCATTTGGCGTTGCTGTTTCAAGTCAAGCAGCAGATCCATGATCTGTGCCTGAATGGTGACATCGAGAGCTGTCGTCGGTTCGTCGGCAATTAACAATTTAGGATCACAGGCCAGGGCGATGGCAATCATGATCCGTTGCCGTTGACCACCCGACAATTGATGGGGATAATCGCGTAACCGCCGTTGCGGGTCGGAGATCCCCACCAGAGTGAGAAGTTCTGCTGCCTGCTCCAGTGCTTCAGCGGTTGTTGAACCCTGGTGGAGGCGCAGAACTTCAGCGATTTGCTCGCCGATTTTCAGGACCGGGTTGAGCGATGTCATCGGTTCCTGAAAGATCATCGAAATATCGTTGCCACGAATTCGCCGCATCTCAATATCGGGAAGATGGAGCATATCGCGGCCATCGAGAGAGATTTCTCCGCTGACAATCCGTCCGGGTTCGGGAAGAAGCCGCAGCAGCGACAGTGCTGTCATCGACTTTCCACAACCCGATTCACCGACGAGTGCCAGCGTCTCACCCTGATCAATGGTGAAGGAGACATTATCGACTGCTTTCACCAGCCCGCGGCGGGTGAAAAAATAGCTCTGCAGGTTTTTAACAACGAGGCGTGCTGGCATAATCCTCTTACTTTCGTTAGCATACCATCCATGTGTACATGGTTTGATGTATCATGGTCAAGGGTTCTGAAATGTTTGATGAAATCGATAAAAAGGTGGATTCCTCAGCAAGAAAAAGAAATAATAGCTGTATGGGAAAAATATACGCTGACTTACATCTTCATTCAACCTGTTCCGACGGTTATCATTCACCGGAAGAGCTTGTCCAACTGGCAAGGAATGCGGGTTTGCAAGCGATCGCCCTCGCTGACCACGACAATATTGATGGTATCAGCCGGGCGGTGACTGCCGGTTCTGATGTTGGTCTTGAAGTGATTGCCGGGGTTGAATTGTCGAGCCAATGGTTCCAATTTACCGATATGCATCTGCTCGGTTACGGTTTTGATTATCAGGACCCCTATATGATTCGAGCATTAGCTGAATTTCAGGAGTTTCGCACCGACCGAAATCGACAGATCGTCGAAAAAATCAATCAGAAACTACAGAACGAAAACCGCCAACCTATCGATCCCGATGAAGTTCGCAAGTTGGCCGGCGGGACAATCGGACGCCCTCATATTGCCCGGGCATTGCGGCAGGCGGGTTATGTCAGAAGTAATGATGAAGCATTTGATCGTTATCTTGTCCCGTGCAATGTGCCAAAACGCTATTTTCCGGCCGATGAAGCGATCAAACTGATTCATGGTAGTGGTGGCATTGCAGTTTTGGCACATCCTCCTTATGTGACTCGTGATCATGCGCAGTTGGAAAATCTGGTTGTCGAACTGGTGAAACTGGGGCTGGATGGGATCGAGGCCTATAATAATGGATCCAGCCTGGAAGATACCGACTGGTTGATCAAGCTGGCACGAAGACATCGGTTAGTGGTGACAGGTGGTTCTGATTTCCACGGAGACAGTGGTTCCGTAATTACTGTCGGTAAGGGAGTTCGGGGGATCAAGGTTCCATATCAATGTGTTGAAGAGATTAAGGCTGCAGTAAAAAAACGCCGTCATCCCGGCGATCTTGAATAGTTTAGGTTGAAATTATTTCCTTCCCCGCTTTTTTTGCCTTTCGAAAAAGTCCAATA
>JAMOPE010000055.1 GCA_027064785.1 Geobacteraceae bacterium | reverse complement strand
AGCCCTTTAAGAATACCGATCAACATGATAGTTGCTGGAACCAGTTGACAGACAATGATCAGGGCGAAGAAACCGACGAACAGTGAGAGGAGCAGTCCACCACCACTGGCACTGGTTGAACCGGCTGCGAATGCGGATGAAGAAAAAGTAACCAGGGCGATTAAAGTATTGCGTAATGTGTTTTTCATGATGTCCTCCGTTATGTATGTTGAAGTGCTTTATCGTTTCGCTATTGACCTGATAGAAAGCAGTCTCTGTGCCAAGTTTTGATATAAATATTTTAAAAATTTCAACTACTTGAATTTACAAGACTATTTTGTCTTATTTTTTATTTCTAGAGAAACTGAGCACGGGATGAGGTGTATTAAGAGAATATACAGAAAAGCGGAGAAACGACCCGGAAGAATGGCGGCAACACACAATAACATATTGAAATTAAAAGATTATTTTCAGAATATACAGTTTGTATATATTTCTATCCCGGAAAATATTTTATTTATTCCTGAAAAATATCTGCTTTAAACATCAGATCGCAGCATTGATCTCTCCGTATAAAATCAGTAGTATCGCACCTCATCATCGAATCATCAGGCAAAGAGTTGCTAATGTCAGACAAAACACCAATAGATCCAATTGAATACAGACCCGATTTAAAAAAAATCAGGAAACGCCGTCTGGCACTGTGGTTTGTTATTGCCGCCTACCTTCCGGCGATGATGATCGCTCTCGATCAGCCCGATTACCAGACATGGGTCACTGTTGTCTTTATTTCCTGGATTGTTCTGCTCATCATTGTTGTCGTCTTTGCCTGTCTGGTTCGCTGCCCCCGTTGCGGAGAATGTTTTCACACCCACGGTCCAACCTTTCTCCCGTTCCGCCGCTGTCTCCATTGTGCTCTCCACGTCAATGCCGACAAACGCGCGCCCGAAGCAGAGCATCCCAAAACAAAATTTGCCAAAAAGAACTAGATTAATAATTGCTCTCAATCGTCAAACGCAGTAACCTTACACTTTACTTGTTATCTATTCAGAGGAGGTGTGCGTGGAAGAGATTGAAGAGATCAGTCCGCAGGAACTGGAAGCCGGTCTGAAAAAAATTCGCCGCCGTCGCTGGTTTTTCTGGCTGACCATTCTGGCTTATCTGCCTGCCATGCTGTTTGCCCTTCAATCCCCCCAATCAGGTCAAGCTGTCGTCATCACCTTTGTTGTCTGGGTTCTGGTTCTGATCGTTGCCGTTGCTCTCATGGCATTGGTCAGATGCCCTAACTGCGGCAACTGTTTCCACATGAACGGCTTTCTTTTTCGGCCGGTACGCCAATGCTACCATTGCCGACTCCATATTACCGCCGACAAGAAAAAATAACCTTTTTTATCTTCTTTTGACTCAAATCAAAAAATAGCAAATCCTTTTCTGATAGACTGACAAAGGAATATTTTCAGCGCAGGCTTCCAGCCGCTGATGTTCAGCTGCATGCAGAAGTTCTGCCACACTTCAACAAGGGAGGTACAACATGAGAAAGAGGTTCCTGACTATTTTAGCTGGAGCAATGTGCACATTGTTCCTAGCTGGGATAGCCATTGCAGGCGATGCCTGTATTGACTGCCACAGTAAAATTTCACCGGGCCAGGTTAAAGACTGGCAAGCCAGTAAGCACTCTGATGCAGGTGTCACTTGTGAAACCTGTCACGGGGATGCCCACAAAAATGCATCGGACTATAAGAAAGCCGTCCTACCCAGTGAACAAGTTTGTGCAGAATGTCACAATGAGCAATTCACATCGTTCTCTCACGGCAAGCACAACTTCGGCTGGACTGTTCTCAATGCGATTCCCGGAACCCATTTTGCTCCTGATGAGCTGATTGAAGGTGGTCGTGGTTGCGGTGGCTGCCACAACATGGGGATCAAAACCGATGCTCAGAAAGATGAACAACTGGCTAAGGGTTACCGCTACCAGAACAACTCCTGTGACGAATGTCACACCCGCCACACCTTCTCTGTCAAGGAAGCTCAAAGACCCGAAGCATGTCAGCAGTGCCACATGGGTTATGACCATCCGCAGTGGGAAATGTGGTCAAGCTCCAAGCACGGTGAGCGTTATTTCGCCAAGCGCAACGGCGACCTTCCCGAAGGTGCAGCAGCTCCAACATGTCAGACCTGCCACCTGCCCGACGGAACTCACGAAAACAAAACAGCATGGGGCTTCCTCGGTGTTCGTCTGCCGCTGCCTGAAGATCCTCAGGCTGCCGCCGACCGCGTCACTATCCTGAAAGCTCTTGGTGTTCTCGATCCGGAAACCGGCAAGCCGACCGCGATCCTCGACGCGGTTAAAGCTGTCGATATGGCCCGCCTTGATCAGGCTTCGTGGGAAAAAGAGCGGAACAAGATGCTTGATATCTGTAGTCAGTGCCACTCTTACCAGTATGCGAAAGAGCAACTTGACGCCGGTGATTCGATCCTGACCAAAGCTGACCGGTTGATGGCAGAAGCCATCGAAACCGTCGCTGCACTCTACAAAGAGGGCATCATCAAGAAACCCGAAGGTTACCCCTTCAACTATCCATTTATCCTTGCTCTGATGCATACCAACGGTGCCAACTGGGATCAGAAACTTGACGATCTTTCCTACATCGATCAGGTTCTGCTCCAGATGTACTTCAAGCATCGGATGCGTGCTTATCAGGCCTTCTTCCACGTCAATCCCGACTATGCCTACTGGTATGGCTGGAACATGATGACCGAAGACCTGGGTGAGATTAAGCACCTTGCAAAACAGATGCGTGCGTCTCACGGTAAATAGCCCGACAAATCGCTGAAAACAAAAACGGTCGTTCCCTTGGGAGCGGCCGTTTTTTTCATCTATCCTACATATTTATAGAAACTTATTCCTACCAGACAACCTCTACTCTTCCGGTTGCTCCGGCGGGGCAATCATCGCCTCCAGAGTTCCCTCCACCATCTCGACAAAACGATTCAAATTTGCAACAGCCGTCAGATCGAGATCCTGCCAGTCAATCCGGATGGTATCATCGGCATCATCACCACGGTTCAGGTAAAAATGCGAGCCCTGCTCAATTTCGACTGTGACGTGATCAGTTTTAATCGTCAGCATATTAATTCTCCATTCTGATTATATAATTCCACAATAAAAAGTGGATTCTGATTATTGCATGCAGTCAGAAGTCACAACTCTATCATAAAAACTATTTGGTGCGACTTGCCTTCTCTTCTATTCCCGACAGCCCGAAACGGCGGCACAATTCAGCATAAATTTTTTCTGGCGGCAGATCGTAATAACCCAGCAGCACAACAACGTGAAAAAACAGATCTGCAATTTCATAGATGACTTCATCCCGATCACCACCCTTGCCGGCAATTGCGGTTTCGGTGGCTTCTTCACCGATTTTGCTGAGAATTTTATCAAGCCCTTTGTCAAACAACGATTTAACGTATGATTTCTCACCATCGCCCAGTTGTTTGCGTTCCTGAACGATCTGGTAAAGAGCTTCGAGGATGTCGCTATTCTTTTCTGATTCAGTTAAAGACATTGTGACTCCAAATAAATGTGAGTTATCCGGGGACATGTACTTGTTACGTGTCCCCGGATAACGGATTAACCACCTAACAAAGTCGTGGGGTTGCGCCCCCACTCGTCGCCATACTCTTTTGTTGTGCCACAAAAGAGTATGCAGAAAAAGGCACCCGAACTCCTTGCCTGCCAGTGCCTACGGCAAAGGCAGGTTTCCTCCACTCCATATCCGCTTTAAGGAGCGGCAAAAACTCGGCGAGCGCCTCAAACATTTGCCGCTCTGATTCTCAAAACGGCTATTCCGCTCCGGCAGCGTCACACGGGAGAGAAATCAAAACCTTAATTTTCAAATTCGCGCCGGCACACCGTGATCACGCAGATACTCTTTACATTCGGTGATCGTATATTCTTTAAAATGGAAGATTGAAGCCGCCAACGCTGCACTGGCACCCCCTTCGACCAACCCTTCACGGATATGCTCAAGATTGCCGACACCGCCCGATGCGATCACCGGAATTTCGACCGCATCACTGACAGCCCGGGTTAATTTAATATCGTAA
>JAMOPE010000054.1 GCA_027064785.1 Geobacteraceae bacterium | reverse complement strand
TCCGAGCACTCAATCCACCTGGCATTTCTGCTTGGCTTCCATGGCACAAGTGTCCTTGCACCGTGGATCTGGTCGGCGATTGCTTTAAACATCTTTGCAGCAATCATCCTGCTGCTCCCCACCCGGACCAATCCTCAGTTTTTAAACATTGCCTGCGTCATGATTATCGTTGGCATCTGGGTCGAAAAAGGGTTGGGATTTGTTATTTCAGGGTTCATCCCCACACCGCTGGGTGATTTTGTCCAGTATCAGCCGTCCATGAATGAGCTGATGGTCTGCTTCGGAATCCTAGCGTTTGGACTGCTTATCTATACAGCACTGCTAAAAGTCGCTGTTCCGATTATTAATGGGCAACACTGCCATAAGGATTAATTGTTGCCGCAACTTGCTTACAGCACCACACAAAGGAGGTAAATGTGCCAAAGAGAATGTTGATGTTGTTACTGTCCACCCTGGTTCTACTTAGTTTTGGAACCCTAGGGTACGCTGCCAGTGGCTGTACGACCAACGATTGCCACGGTGGACTTGAAGAGATCGTTCCGCCCGATTTCCCCATGTCGCAACAATTGAAAATGAACGGACAGATGCATGGCGATCCTGAGGGTTGCGTCATGTGTCACGGTGGTAATCCTGCGGCAACGAAAAAAGAAGAGGCGCATCAAGGGATCCCTGCTACTCTCCGGATGGCTCCAGGTCCAAAAGACTTCTATCCCGATCCTGGTTCGATCTGGATCGCCGAGAATACTTGTGGCGCCTGTCACGTTGGTTATGTCTATCGATCTCAGCTTTCACTGATGAATACCGAAGCCGGGAAGATTTCCGGCAACATGCACACCTGGGGTATGGAAGAAGTTGCCAACCACAAGAATCCCTGGGGTAACTACGATGTTGTCGACGAAGACGGTCAGAAGCCTCTGGTCGGGACACCGGAATATCAGAAATACATGGCAGATCAGATCAGTATGTATCCTGAACAGTATCCTAAAAGTCTGAAACAAATGCCAAATCCGACCATGGAAGAGGTTAAAAAAGACCCAAGGAAAGCTGCATTCGCTTACCAGCGCCAGGATTGTAATCGCTGTCATATCGGTGTCAAAGGGCGTGAAAAGCGTGGCGACTACCGAGGCATGGGTTGTTCTGCCTGTCACATCCTCTATAGCAACGATGGTTACTATGAGGGTAAAGATAAAAGCATCGATCCGAAGAAAAAAGGTCATATGTTGAAGCACCGGATCGTCGGAACCCGTAAAACCGGGGGTATTCCAGTCGAAACCTGTAACTCATGTCACAACCGTGGCAAGCGGATTGGAACATCCTTCCAGGGTCTGATGGAATTCCCTTACGGTTCTCCTTACGACGAGAATGGCAAGATTCAGCCGAAACTCCACACCAAACGTTACATGTTTGTCTCTGACGATCTGCATCACCAGCAGAAAAGCCGCGAGGGCAACCCCGAAGGCGGTCTGCTGTGTCAGGACTGTCATACCAGTATCGATATGCACGGTGACGGCAATATCCATGGAACTACTATGGGTCAGGTCGAAATTGAATGTACCGACTGTCACGGAACTCCAAGACAGTATCCATGGGAGCTTCCTGTCGGTTATGGCGATGAGTTTGGGAAAAGAGAACAGACCAAACCTCGTGGTACAGCAGTCAAGCAGTTGGTGACTGTGCAACAGTTTGGCGACCCCTTTGAAGTAGAAGATGGTTATCTGCTTACAGCTCGCGGCAACCCAATGGGCAACGTCATTCGCCGTGGCGATAAAGTCATCGTTCACTCAGCCACAGGAAATGACTTTGAAGTTCCGGCACTTAAAGGGCTGGCTGTCAACAAGAAGTGGAAAAATCCCGATGCACAGGTCGCTATGATGGCGGTCAGTGGTCACCTTGAAAAAATGGAGTGTTACACCTGTCACGCTTCATGGGCGCCACAGTGTTACGGCTGCCACGTTAAAGTTGACTACAGCAATGACAAGAATGGCAAACAAAAAGGTGGAACTGACTGGATCGCTTCGGGGAATGCCCACGATTCTCATGGTCAGACTGCAGAGTCGAAACTCGGCTCCAAAGGGATCTTCACTTCAGGTAAGCCAATGGAAAAACGCTCCTACCTACGCTGGGAAGATCCGGTTCTTGGATTCAGCGGAGAAGGTCGTGTCTCACCGCTCATGCCTGGTTGTCAGGTCGTTTACACCGTTGTTGATGATACCGGCAAGGTCATCGTCAATAACGAAATTGCCGATGCTCCGGACGAGGCAAAATACGTCGGACAGGAACATGTTCCATTGGCCATCGATATGGCACCGGTTCAGCCTCACACCGCCCAGCGTAAAGCCAGAACATGTGAGAGCTGTCACGGCAATGCAAAGGTTGCCGGACTCGGTATCGGTGACGGGACTTTCGGCTTGGGTCAAAACAAACCGGTCATCGAAGATCTGATTGATGCCAAAACCGGAAAGGTTATTCCAAGCAAATACAGCGTCCAGATTCCAGCAATTCCGAAACTCGACTTTGACTGGTCACAAATTGTCACGCGAGACGGAAAACAACTGGCAACAGTTGGTAGTCACTGGCCACTCAGCCGCGCATTCAACAAGAAGGAGATCGACACCTTCATGCGTACCGGCACCTGTATGGGTTGTCACCAGAACATGAGCCAGGACGAGCTGTGGAAGAAGGTCAGCGAAGATGGCAAGCTCGACTTCAAACAGCACAACGAGCTCATGAACAAGATGCTGCATAACATGGCTAAAAATGCACCAAAGAAAAAGTAACGACTGATTAAAGAAAGATTTTTCTCTCACATCCCCCGGCAGCAACAGCTGCCGGGGATTTTTTCGTTCAGCACGCTAAGAGAATTGTCTCGAACCAGATACTGTGAGTTATGATAATTGGTCGGGTTGACATAGCTGGCGGGTTGTAAGGACTATAAATGGTCGAGCAATTCCAGATGGCGGTCGATATTCAACTCCCCCGGCTGCGCCCCACCATAACCTACAAACGGCATTCCGGCACTATCCGCTGCCTGGCGATCGAGAATTGAATCGCCGACAAACAAGCACTGATCCAGAGAGACACTGAGCTTTTCTGCTGCCAGAAGCAACATATCCGGCGCGGGTTTTGGTGCAGCAACATCATGGCACGTCACAACTGTGGCAAAATAATCGAGGAGGTCGAAGTGAGCGAGAATGGCTTTAATGCTATAACCCCGATTGGTTGCGACCGCCAGAGAATATTGTTTTTCGAGTTCTTTTAAAACATCGATCAGCTGAGGTTCCTGTGTCATATACGGGATGAATTCCCGGTAATCAAGCCCGGAAGCAAAGGTCAGGGCGGCTGCAAGGTTCTCTTCACCCAGCAGGGTTTTCAGCACAACCGGAGAGCTGGCGGTATGACAAAGGTGTGCCCGCTCAACCTGATCAGGATGAACAGCGGGATGTGAGAATTTTTCGAGAATTTGATTGTAATAGGCAAGGTTCGCCTGGCGGCTTTCAAACATCACCCCGTCACAATCAAAGATAACAGCCTTCACCTTACTCATTGACATTCCTTTTCAGGACATAAACCAGCCCGCAGAGTCCAACAATGATCATTGGCAGAGAGAGGAGCTGCCCCATGGTTGCTCCACCCCAGAGAAAGCCGAGTTGTCTGTCTGGCTGGCGAAAAAACTCAACAAGAAAGCGGAACGTTCCATACAGAGCGACAAAGGTAAAAGCAGGGACACCGCGTCGAACACCACGCCGGTGCAGTAAGTAAATGACCAGCAGCAGGACAATCCCCTCAAGCCCGGCTTCGTAAAGTTGACTTGGATGCCGTAGTCTCGGTCCGGCTCCGGGAAAAACAATCCCCCACGGGACACTGGTCACCCTGCCCCACAGCTCACCATTGATAAAGTTTCCAATCCGGCCAAAACCAAGCCCAATCGGAACAGCAGAAACGACTAGGTCTCCAACCATCAACAGTGACAAATGACGGTGCCAGCAAAACAACAACATCACAGTGACAACACCGATCAAGCCACCGTGAAAGCTCATCCCCCCTTCCCAGACATAGAAAATTTCCAAGGGATGTTTCAGATAATAGGATGAGTTATAAAACAGGGTGTAACCA
>JAMOPE010000053.1 GCA_027064785.1 Geobacteraceae bacterium | reverse complement strand
ATGCTGTCGATGCATCACCTGAACATCCGGTTCTTGTTGATAAATTTCTCCAGAATGCTGTTGAAGTTGATGTCGATGCCTTATCCGATGGGACAGACGTTGTCATCGGGGGGATCATGCAGCATATCGAGGAAGCCGGGATCCACTCCGGTGATTCAGCATGTTCCTTGCCGCCGTTTTCATTATCAAAAGATATTATCGATGAGATACGTCGTCAGACAATCGAGTTAGCACTGGAATTACAGGTTATCGGCCTAATGAACATTCAGTTTGCTATCAAAGAAGGCGTTATTTATCTGCTTGAAGTCAATCCACGTGCCAGCCGGACGGTTCCATTTGTCTCTAAAGCAACTGGACGCCCATTGGCTCAGATTGCCGCCAAGGTCATGGCAGGGCAGAGTCTCAAGGAACTTGGTGTTTCTGGTGACATCATCCCCGATTATATTTCGGTCAAGGAAGCGGTGTTCCCGTTTGTGAAGTTCCCTGGAGTCGATACTCTGCTTGGTCCTGAGATGAAATCAACCGGTGAAGTTATGGGAATTGATTACGATTTTGGTAATGCCTATGCAAAATCGCAACTGGGTGCCGGAGTCAAGCTGCCTCGAAGCGGTAAAATATTTATCAGCGTCAAAGATTCACACAAAGAAAAGATTCTCGAACCGGTTCGTAAGCTTATTACCGCTGGTTTCTCGATTGTTGCAACAAGTGGAACCGCCGATTTTCTAAAACAGCACGGGATCATGGCTGAGCAGATCAACAAAGTGAAAGAGGGGAGACCACACTGCGTCGATGCGATCAAGAGTGGTGAAATCTGCCTTGTCTTTAACACCACTATGGGGGCTCAATCGGTTGCTGATTCGTATTCAATTCGCCGTTCGGTGATTATTTATGAGATTGCTTATTTCACCACGATGGAGGGAATCAAGGCAGGAACAGACGGGATTCTGGCAATGTTAAGAGAAGATCTTGACGTAAAGCCCCTTCAGGAGTATTATCCTTCAACTTGATTTTTCAAGTCAGGAAATATAATTTACAAATCGGTGGACGGATTTTCCGTCCACTGTTTTTTTTGAGGAGCGATGAGAATGAGTGATGAAGCAGTCCCGATGACAGTCGAGGGACATCAGAGGTTACAGGAAGAGCTGAAACAACTGGTGCGATTTGAGCGACCTAAAGTTGTTCAGGATATTGCCGAAGCCCGTAGCCACGGAGATCTCTCAGAAAATGCAGAATATGATGCGGCCAAGGATCGGCAGGGATTTGTAGAAGGTCGGATCAAAGAGCTGAATCATAAAATTGCTCTGGCCCAGGTTATTGACCCTGCAAAAATTAAAAGTAACAAAATTGTTTTTGGTGCCAAGGTGACTCTTTTTGATATCGACACGGAAGAAGAAGTGACTTATCAGTTGGTTGGTGTTGATGAAGCGGATATCAAGGTCGGTAAAATTTCGATTACCTCACCTGTTGGTCGCGCCTTAGTTGGCCACTCTGTTGATGAAGAGGTCAGTATTACTGTCCCATCGGGAGTAAAAGTCTACGAAATCACTGATATTGAGTATAGTTAACCCCACGATCTTGATATTGCACGATTTTTACGGGGGATTGTCTGTTATGACAATCCCCCGTTTTTCTTGTAATTTTTTCGTTTTCCTGAGAAAATCGGATATCAAGTGATGGATCACGCTAACTTCGGAGACCCCATGAGTCAGAAAATCGACAAAGAGATGACCTTTTATGAAATTCTACAGATGAGCCCTGATGTTGCCCGGGTTCTCTCTGAATTTAATCTTGGCTGTGTTGGTTGTCTTGGAGCAACCAGTGAATCAATTGCCCAAGGTGCCAGAGCACACGGTCTTGACGCCGATGAAATTGTAGCAGCGTTGAATGAAATTTTTACTGACTGATTTTCCTGAATGTCTCAAGCTGATCATTCCAGCCCACTGACGCAGAAGCTCGATATCCTTAAAGGGGTCGGGCCGCGTATGCTTCCAAAACTCGCAAAGCTCAATCTTTATACGATTGAAGACGCTCTCTATCATCTCCCCATTCGATACGAAGATCGACGCCAGCTCAAAACAATCAATCAATTGACAGAGGGTCAACAGCAAGTTTTCGTCGGATCTGTCCTTGCAGCAGGAGAAACCGTCACATCACGAAGTCGCCGACGAATTTTCGAAGTCATTGTTGGTGACAAAACCGGGAAGATTTCACTCAAATGGTTTCGCTATCGTAAAAGTTGGCTGCAAAAACGTTTTCCGATTGGTCAAAAGGCAGTATTTATTGGAGAAGTCAAAAGGTTTTCTGCAATTCGCGAGATTCATCATCCTGATGCAGAGCTCATTAACACAACAACGGAACTCTCTGCTATTTTGACGTCAGATCCTCTCAACTTTGGGCGGATTCTGCCAGTCTATTCACTCACTGAAGGGCTCAGTCAAAAGCAGATCAGAAAAATTTGGTTCGGCTTGATTGAAAATTTTCCACAATATATCAAGACCTTTCTTCCTCTGGAGATTCAGCAAAAACATCAGCTGCTCCCCATATCCGAAGCTATCACAAACGTACACTGGCCCGAGAATTCAACCAATCTCTACAAACTTGAAAAGGGGGAAGATTCCGCCCGCAATTCGCTGGTTTTTGATGAGTTCTTCTTCCTGGAATTAGGCCTGGCTCTTAAAAGAGCTGGGGTTCAATTGGAAAAAGGGATTGCTTTTGAATTTGAGCATAAATACACATTGCCATTGAGTAAGATGTTACCGTTCAAACTCACCGATGCACAACGTCGCGTTCTTGGCGAGATAAAGCACGATATGATGTCACCGCACCCAATGCATCGGCTCTTACAGGGCGACGTTGGGAGTGGAAAAACTCTCGTTGCCCTAATGGCAGCTTTGATAGCCATCGAAAATCGGGCACAAGTCGCAATTATTGCGCCAACCGAAATCCTTGTTGAACAGCACTACAGGACATTTCATGAATGGCTTGATAAATTGGGGCTTAAAACAGCTTTATTAGTTGGTGGAATGACAGCAGCCAGCCGCCGCGAGGTCTTAAGTGGAATTGCTGATGGCTCAATAAATCTTGTAGTTGGTACTCATGCTGTTTTACAGCAGGGAGTCGATTTTCACCACCTTGGATTAGGAGTTGTCGATGAACAACACCGGTTTGGTGTCAAACAAAGAAGCCTGCTGAAGCACAAAGGAGCAAATCCAGACATTCTGGTTATGACAGCAACGCCGATACCACGTACACTATCGATGACCCTTTACGGTGATCTCTCTGTTTCGGTTATTGATCAGCTCCCACCGGGTCGCAAACCGATTGCAACAGAACTGTTTCGTCCGGCACAAAAACAAGCAGCATACACGAGAATCAGAAATGAACTGGAACAAGGGAGACAGGCCTACGTTGTCTATCCGTTAGTTGAAGAATCGGAAAAAAGTGATTTACAGGCAGCGACAAGCGCAGCTGAATCGTTTGCCAATGAAATTTTTCAGGGGTTCAGAGTCGGGCTTCTCCATGGCAAGATGAAATCGGCAGAAAAAGATCAGATTATGGAACGCTTCCGGTGTGGTGATGTTCAACTTCTGGTTGCGACAACCGTTATCGAAGTCGGTGTCGATGTCCCCAATGCGACCGTGATGATGATTGAACATGCTGATCGCTTCGGTTTATCACAACTCCATCAGTTGCGTGGCCGAGTTGGACGGGGTGCAGATAAAAGTTATTGTTTATTGATTCCATCAGCCAATTACAGTGACGACGCCCGCAAACGACTTGCGGTCATGGTTCAAACAGAAGACGGATTTCGCATTGCCGAGGCTGACTTGAAAATAAGAGGTCCGGGTGATTTTCTTGGGACACGTCAGGCAGGTTTGCCAGATTTTAGAGTAGCGAACCTGTTAAAGGACATGAAACTACTTGAATCCGCTCGACATGATGCTTTCGATTATGTTGAGAAGACAGACCAACTGTCTAAGCCTGAAGCACAAAGTGTGAAAGAAGAGCTTATACGCCGCTGGGGGAGCCGTTTAGAACTTGCTTCAATTGGTTGACCTCTAATACTTGCCTTCGCGAAATAGTTTAGTTTACATAATATATATTATGCGACGTTAGTTTTCTAACACCTTCT
>JAMOPE010000052.1 GCA_027064785.1 Geobacteraceae bacterium | reverse complement strand
GCCAACGATGAGGGAACTCAGGCAACCTACCTGAAGTTATTCAAATCGCAAGGGCTTGAGGTGTTGATCCTGGATGCCATGATCGATAACCATTTTATTCAGTTTCTGGAGTCGAAAAACAGTGATTTGAAATTTGAGCGGGTCGATTCCGATATTACAGAAAACCTTCTTGAAGAGGATGCAAGTAACAAGATTGTCGAAGGAGCTGATAATAAGACCAAAGAAGAGAAAATCGAGGAAACCTTTAAAGAAGCTCTTGATATCAAAGGTTTGACGATCCGGATCGAAACCCTCAAGGATGATAGTGTCCCGGGAATTATCCTCCTCAACGAGCAATCACGGCGTTTCAAAGAGATGACACAGATGATGGGGCAGGGCGAAATGCCTGACCTGTTTGCTGACCACACGCTGATGGTGAATACAGCGAGTCCGGCAGTGGAGAAAATCCTGAAGTTGCAGGAGAGTGGTGAAAATGAAACCGCTTCACTGCTGATTGAACAGATTTACGACTTGGCGATGCTGTCGCATCAGGCGATCAGTAAGGAGCGGATGGCCGGTTTTCTGGAGCGGAGCGGTAAATTGCTGGGGATGATCTAAGCCTGATTGAAATACCGTATTGATGAATAAGAAAGCCGGGCTTCTCTGCTCGGCTTTTTTATTACTGGAGCTGATCTGTTTGACGCAACGCTTCGTAGAGGATAATTGCAGCTGAATTGGCCAGGTTTAAACTCCGTACCGCAGGAGTCAGAATTGGAATGAGTAAGGTGTGCTCATGCTCTGCAGCAAGCAACTCTTCCGGTAGGCCGAGAGTTTCTTTGCCAAAGACCAGAAAATCACCTGCTTCATATTTCACATCAACGTAACTTTGTTTGGCTTTTTTTGATGCGTACCAGAATCGTCCGTGAGGATAGCACTGTTTAAGTTCCTCGAGGGAATCCCAGCGGTGCAGCTTAACTTCGGGCCAGTAGTCAAGCCCGGCCCGGCGCATGTGTTTGTCGTCCAGAGAAAAGCCCAGTTTTCCAACAAGGTGCAGGTGTGCTCCGGTTGCCGCACACAAGCGACCGATGTTTCCGGTGTTTGGTGGGATCTCCGGCTCAATAAGGACAATATGAAAATAATGGCAGTTCTGCATAGCGCGGAACCATAGCATAAACGCTGGAGCGGGAAAAGTTTATATGGCTTCTTCCCGATGGGTATCCTGGTATTCGATGTGACGGCGTTCCCGGCCGAAATAGACCGATCGCTCATCCGATTTTCTTAACTCATCCGAGTCAATATCAACCCAGCCCTGTTTACGCTTGAACTTGACAATCGAACGTTCAACGATCATCTGGGATAGGGTGAAGTCTTTCACTAAATCGTGTTTGCCATCAGGATATATGACGGGTATCAGCATTGTCTAGAACTCCTATCATGAGTGGTGCTGCCCAATAAATCCCCCTCACCTCGGATCATTTGATACAAATGACAGCAGCAAAACACGTGCCGTTTCTTAAGTTGCTAATTGTAGGTGGTTTTTGTAGTTAAAACGAAGGGTTGTCGAAAAAGTTTACAAAAAAATACGGGAGCACAATTTTTTGTGCCCCCGTCTGATCTCAGTAAAATGAGATTTACTTCTGGCTGGCTTCAAGTGCCTGATCGACATCAGCAATCAAATCATCAATGTGCTCAATCCCGATAGAAAGCCGAATCATTCCAGGATCGACTCCTGCCGACTTTTGCTGCTCCTCGGTCAGTTGACGGTGAGTCGTGCTGGCGGGGTGGAGAACCCCGGAGCGGGCATCGGCAACATGAATCACCAGTGCCACCAGTTGACACGCTTCCATAAACTTTTTACCGGCAGCCTGCCCCCCTTTAATTTCAAAGGTCATCACTCCACTGCAGCCGTTTGGCAGATATTTGCAGGCCAGAGAATAGCTGGGATGGCTCTTCAATGCTGGATAATTCACTTTAACGACAGCAGGATGTTGCTCTAAGTGCTCTGCCAGTGTTTTTGCGTTTAAACTGTGCCGCTCCATCCGTAGTGGTAGTGTTGTCAGGCCGTGGTTAATCAGAAAGCTGTTCTGTGGTGCCGGACAGCAGCCGATGTCACGCATATATTGAACCCGCGCTTTTACGATGTAGGCGGCTGGACCGAATTTTTCGACATATTTAAGACCGTGATAGCTGGGGTCTTCATCGGTCATTTCGGGGAATTTCCCATTGTCCCAGTTGAACTTTCCCCCATCGACAATAATTCCACCGAGGCTGGTCGCATGCCCGTCAAAATATTTGGTGGTCGAATGGACAACAATATCGGCTCCTAGCTCCAAGGGTTTGCACAGGTAGGGAGTCGCAAAGGTATTATCGATGATGAGCGGTACTGCCATTTTTTCCGCAAGAGCTGAAAACTTAGCGAAATCGAGGACGTTCAGATTCGGATTTCCGATCGTTTCAGCGTAAACGCAACGAGTTTCAGGTCGAAATGCTTTTTCAAGCTCAGAACTGTCAGCCTCCGGATCAACAAAGGTAACTTCAATTCCCATTTTAGGGAAGGTGTTGGCAAACAGCGAATATGTCCCGCCATATAAAGTACTGGCAGCAACAATATGTTGACCCGCCTGACAAATATTGAGGATCGCGCCGGTAATGGCGGCTTGACCAGAAGATGTTGCCAGCGCACCGCTGCCACCTTCCATCAGAGCAATCTTCTCTTCTAATGCTGCTGTCGTCGGGTTACTGATCCGGCTATACATATGGTCAGCCAATTCCAGATCAAAGAGTTTCGCGACGTGCTCAGCACTGTCATATTTGAATGTCGTACTCTGACAGATTGTCGGAATCCGCGATTCTGTCGGTTTCGGATTGTAGCCACCCTGAACGGCTTGTGTCTCAATTTTCCAGTTGTTTGTCATAATAAAATCTCCATCCGGTTGTCTTTGCGGGGGATTCTAACAAATTCTGTCTGCTTTTGCTGGAAATAATACCCAAAACTCTGGACAGGATAAAAATCTGATAAAATCGGAGAGAATATCGACGTGATTTAATGAGATCAGATTTTATCCTGTTGATCCTGTCCAATGGTTTTAAGCTTTTGACCTATTAAATATATGCTAGTCTGCCTTAATCTAAACCGAGGAGATTTATTCCGTGAATTTTGAGCTTATACATAATGTCGTCGACGAGCTTGCTGAACGCCTAGCAGGATCGCGAGTTACAAAAATCTACCAGCCATCACCTGAACTCCTTGTCTTTAAACTGTGGACAGGGCGGGAGACACTCCGATTGCTTGTCTCGGCAGAAGGATCGAAAAGTCGTCTTCACCTAACCGAACAAACCTGGCCCAATCCCCATATCCCACCACGCTTCTGTCAACTCCTCAGGGCACGGATCTCTCGAATCGATTCGATGACTGTTGTCAACAGTGACAGAATTGTCCAGTTGGTATGTAACGGTAAACACGGTGAATGCCGTTTGATGATTGAATTGACAGGGAATCACAGTAATCTCGTGATGGTTGATACTGATGATATAATAATTGATGTTTTGAAGCGGGTTGTCGGGAATGAGAACAGGCGATCTTTGCTTGCCGGCGAAAAATATCATTTCCCGGAGAAGAAACAGTTCTCAGCTGAAACTCACTCTGAGTTAATTGAAAATGCGGAGGCTGAAGAATCCTGGAGTCAGATTGTCGAAAAACATTACAGTCTGGTTGCTGCTGGACAAAATAAGATGGATTTCAGGCAACAGTTGCTGGGGACTGTCCGAAAACATGTTAAAAAGCTGCGAAAACGTATTGCCGGAATTGAGAAAGATTTATTGCAGCAGGAAGATTCAGACCGCTATCGTCAACTCGGGGAGTTGCTACTGGCGAACCTTTACACTGTTAAGCAGGAGATGGAGAGTGTTGAGCTGCTAAATTATAATGTTCATCCTGAGGAAATGGTGACGATTCCCCTCGATCCGCTGTTGTCACCGCAACAGAATGCCGAAAAGTATTTTAAGAAATACAAAAAATCAAAGCGGGGGAGGGAACATAGTGAGAGAAGGCTGAAAGAAACACAAGCAGAGTTGGAGTGGATAGAGCAACTCGATTATCAGTTACAAGATGCTGTAAAAAATTCCGACACTGAGGAGATTGCAGAGGAATTACGCAAGGCTGGATTG
>JAMOPE010000051.1 GCA_027064785.1 Geobacteraceae bacterium | reverse complement strand
AGCCCACAATAATTCCCCTTTTTCTGACATGCTGGGCATCAGAACACCCTTCATCAGGTCGTGTGAGATAGATGCTGAAATAACCAGTAATAATCCTGCTGCGGTCGAAAGTGCTGCCGCTAATCCGCCTGCTGCGACGAGTGCAATCACCCAGTTGGGCAGCCGCGCAATTTCTGGATTTGCCAGAACCATAATATCCTGATCAATGTATATTTCGTTGGGATCAGAGGTCGTAATGTTGGAGACCATTGCCTCACCATATTTTCCTGTGCCGCCGGTATAGTGGGGCTTCCCCGCGATGGCTTTGCCGGGGCCGTATTGCATCACTCCGTCACCATTTTTATCGACCCAGGCAATCAGCCCGGTTGCTTCCCAGTTTTTTAACCATTGGGGGGCATGGTCGTAACGGACGTTGTGGACAGTTTTTATGAAGTTGGTCCGTGCAAAAGCTGCGACGGCCGGTGCTGCCGTATAGAGAAGGACAATAAAGATTAATGCCCACCCTGCCGATGCTCTGGCATCGCGGATACGCGGGACAGTGAAAAAACGGATGATAACGTGAGGGAGCCCGGCGGTTCCAACCATCAATGCAACGACGATGAAGAAGACATCAATCTTAGGTCGAACCCCGGAGGTGTATTCACTGAAGCCGAGGTCGGTGTGGATGCCGTTGAGAACGTCGAGAAGGTATCTCCCCTGTGTGGAGGCATCGTTGAGGATTGTGGCACCGTGGGCACTGATGGTACTGCCAAAGCCGAGAGCGGGGACAGGATTCCCGGTGAGCATGATCGAGATATAAATTGCCGGAACCATGTAGGCGACAATCAGAACGCAGTATTGAGCAACCTGAGTGTAGGTGACCCCTTTCATTCCACCAAGGACGGCGTAGAAAAAGACGATACACATCCCGATAACGACGCCGGTATTGATTGGAACATTGAGGAAGCGTGAAAAAACAACACCAACGCCACGCATCTGCCCGGCAACGTAGGTAAATGAGACAAAGATTGCACAGAGGAGTGATATGATCCGGGCACTCTGTGAGTAATAGCGGTCACCGATAAATTCCGGGACGGTAAACTTTCCGTATTTTCGCAAATACGGGGCCAGCAGCATCGCGAGGAGGACGTAGCCACCGGTCCAGCCCATCAGGTACATCGAACCGTCACGCCCCATGAAAGAAATCAGCCCCGCCATTGAGATAAACGACGCAGCAGACATCCAGTCCGCCCCGGTTGCCATGCCATTGAGAACCGGATGGATTGTCTGTTCAGCAGTGTAGAATGCCCCGGTCGATGCAGCACGGGCGCGAATGGCAACAATGATATAGATGGTGAATGTGACGCCGATGAGAACCCAGGTCCAGGTCGTAATACTCATGATTGGACTCCCTGTCTCAGGGCCGCTGTGCCGGGGGAGATATTAATCTTCATAGACGTTATATCTCCGATCCAGTTTGTTCATCAGGCGGACGTAGACGACGATCAGTATGCAGAAAATGATCTCTGAACCCTGATTGGCAAACCAGTAGCCTAACGGGAAACCGGCAATTTTAAAGGTGTCGAGCTGATCGACGAAGACAATGCCGAAGAGGTATGAGACGGTAAACCAGATTGATAGCAAAATGGCGATATAGGTGATGTTGTGCTTCCAGTATGCCCGTAGCTCTTGCTCTCTTGCCATCTTGGGTCCCTAGGTTAAATGTCCGCATTCAGTACATTTTTTAACCATCACTTGTCATTTTAATCATGCGAACTATTTTAGCAACAGATTATTTGTCGCCGGGACCCTTTTACGCCACATTTCAATTGATTGATGGCTATATCAACTGACAATCCGTGAAAAGTGTCGCTTGGTCGAATCCTGCAGCTTGCTGGCGACACGAAATGCTTCTTTTAGCAGGTCCTGTTCATTTTTAGTCAATGCGTACGGATCAAGATAATGGGTTGGAAAGCGACCCTGATCGATGAGATTTATTTCGTTGCGCAAGCGTAAAAAGGTGAAAGCCTCAAATGCTGCTTTGATATGTTCTGCTGTTTCCTGATTGAAGACTTTCAGTCTCACCAGTTGCTCAAGGCGCTCAATTGTTGTCGTTGCATCAACCTGCTGCTCAAGCAGGAACATCCGCACACAGTCAACAATAAATATGCTGCCTGCCTGCTTGATCGAGAGGGTCCCTTTGTGCTTTTTATCGCGATCAAGGGTGAAGCGGCCAAGGAGGCTGAGGGGAACCTTGTGTTTAAAATCGAGTTCCATCATGTGATAGAGAAAGACCGGATGAGCTTTGATCTGAGCATGGACAATCTCACGCAGATCCTGACACAGTGATGCTTCACCGGCAATTGGCATGAAATCAAAGAAGATAGAGGAATAGCGGACTTTTTGTGCTTCAGGCACTTTGATCCAGTCTGAAACCCGTTCTTTCCATTCGTTCAGCCTACCGCGCCATAGAGGATTGTTGACCATGACATTGCCGTCACAGCGCGGGTAGCCGATGCGGGATAACGCTGCAACCAGTTTTTCAGCAAAGGGGATAAAAAATGCGTCGACGGCTTCGACCTGATCATCGGGGAAATCTTCGTAGATAAAGCCGTTGTCCTGATCGGGGCCCAGTAACATCTCTTTGCGACCACCGCTGCCCATAATAATAAAGCAGAAATTGATATCGGGTGGAGTATCTCCCTGACGCGTTGCTTCATCCATCAGGATTTCAAAACAACGCCTAATAATCCGGTGGTGAATATAGGAAATGATCTCCATCGTTTCAATGTGCGAGCGACTTTCACTGAGGAGTGCTTTTGCTACTTTGACAATTTCTTCACGGGCAGAGATTAGTTCTTCAACGGTCCGTGCTTTATTGACATTGCCAATCAGCAACATCGATTTCTGACTGCGGTATCTCATCACATTCTGCAACGTGACAATCCCAACGATCTCATCACGATCGAGAATCGGCAGATGCTTGATCTTGTGACCCATCATGAACGATGTCGCTTCATACATGAACGTATCGGGGGTCATGGTGTAGGGGTGCGGTGTCATGACTTCACCGGCACTTAATGTTTTGCAGTCTGCTGCTTCACGGGCCAGTACTTTGGCAACAAGATCGCGTTCTGTGACAATTCCGGCAAGTTTATTGTTCTCATCGCAAACCAGCATCGCTCCGATACTGCGCTGGACCATCTTACGGGCAATCTCTCTGATGGGAGTATCCGCCTGACATGTTTCTGCCGGTGCCGACATGATTTCTGACAGGCGTTTTTTAAATGGATAAGCTTCAACCTGTGCCAGTGCATTTTGAGCGTGGTCGCTGACCATATTGGAGTAGAGGTTGCGCACTCTGGAATAGATGGCGTGGTTGAAATATTCGGTAATGTGGGGATAGCTTTTCGCTATCGTTGTCAGCAAATCTTTAGGGATAAGATAACATTCGGTATCTTTTACCGTTCGGACTCCAGCTGAGTATCCCTCATTAGTAAAGATAGGGGTGCTGCCAAAAAAGGCACCTTCCTTACGGTAGTCGACAATCATCTCGACCCCGCCGGGGGTAAGGACTGCTACTTCGACGAGTCCTGACTTGATGATATAGAGAAAGCCGGTTGGTTCATCATGCTGGTTGATGATGTGGACGTGTGCCTCAAATTTCCGGATTTCAGCAGCCTGATCAATCTCAGAAAAAATTTCTTCGGGAAGTTGGTTGAAAGGTTTTGTTTCACGCAGGGTTTTTATGAGGCTCATGTGAGTATCCTTGTCTCCCGGAAAATAAACGAGCTATCACACAAAAAAGGCTTCCACGTGGAAACCTTATGTGGATTTCAGGAAGAATATCACACTTATGGTGGGGAGAGAAGGGTTTGTCTTGCCCTTGCTCTCTCAATCACTCACTGCTTTTTTTTTACCAAACTGAATGGGGTGTGCCTGGAAACGGATGATCAGGTCAGCGATGATTTTACCCCAGATTGTGATCCCTGCAATAGCACTCCACGTGTCATAAGTGTATAAGCCAAGAAGAACAGAAATGATAACCCAGACAGCAACACTGCCACAGACGAGATTGAGAATTCCGACAACAGGAGCCCATTTTTTTGGGTTTGCCGGAGGTAAGCCGCGTTTTATCGCGACTTCGGAGTAGTTCTTCTTGATGAAGA
>JAMOPE010000050.1 GCA_027064785.1 Geobacteraceae bacterium | reverse complement strand
CGGTCTCGCTGCCGATTACCTGTTGGAGTCGCTATACCGTCACCCGGTATTTGCACGATTGAAAAATAAAGCTGAGGAACAAAAATACAGAGAAAGCCGAACCCCAAAAGTTACGGAGGGACAATGAAAGCTATTCTGCCAGTTGCCGGAAAAGGGACACGCCTGCGTCCGCATACCCATACCAAGGCTAAATCCCTGGTTGTTGTTGCGGGTAAAACTGTTCTGGAACATATTATTGAACGTCTCAACGATGCTGCCGTTGAAGAGTATATCTTTATCATTGATGAAAATGGTCAACAGATCAAAGATTTCATGGCGAATAAGTTTCCTGATCTAAACTGCAGTTACTATGTTCAGCAGGAACGTCTTGGACCTGCTCATGCCGTCGCATTGGGTGCTCCCTCGGTTAACCCGGGTGATGATCTCCTGGTGGTCTTCAACGATACGATTTTTGTCACCGACCTAGCCGCAATCCCGGCAATTTGCAGTAATGCCGATGGGCTGATCTACTCCAAAGAGGTGGAAGACTACCAGCGCTTCGGTGTCAATGTGGTGGACGGTGAATTCATCGTCGATATGGTTGAGAAGCCCGATACACCGGTCTCTCGTCTGGCTCAGGTGGGCCTCTACTACATGAAAGATGGGGCCGGTTTTATTGCTGCTATTGAGGCAACAATTGCTGCCGGTGAAACAGTTAAGGGGGAATATTATCTTCCTGCTGTCTTCATGCGGATGATTGGTTCCGGTCTCAAGTTTAAAGCCCCCGAAATCGATGACTGGCTCGACTGCGGTAAACCTGAAACACTCCTTGAAACCAATCGTTTTCTTCTTCAGGGACGCCACCATGTTCACGGAGATGTTCAGGATAGCGTCCTCATTGAACCGGTTCATATTGGTCATGGCGCGGTGGTTAAAAACTCCATTGTTGGACCAAATGTTTCGGTTGCTGCCGGGAGTGTTATCGAGAACAGTGTCATCAGTGATTCGATCATTAATACCGATAACGCGGTCAGTCACCTGATCCTTGACCATTCTCTGCTGGGAGATTCGGTCAGTTTGATTGGTTCACCACGGCGGATGAATATCGGCGATCACTCTCATATTGTGATGGATCAGTAGCTTTTTAACGGAGAGGTGCTGAGAAGGAGAGATCGGAGAGAAACCTATAACACCAAGATCGCCAAGGAAAGAAAAAATCTTTTTTGGTTTTAAAATCATAAAAACGGTTTTGACTTTGATTTTCTCTCCGATCTCTCCACCTTTGTGTCCCTCCGTTAAAATAATTTTCGAGGGTTTGAAGCAGTATGATGGATTATCAACAATATCTCCCTTATCTTATTCCACCGATTTTAGGCGGTGTCATTGGCTATGTGACCAACTACATTGCCATCCGAATGTTGTTCCGGCCCTTGAAGGCCTGGCGGATTCTGGGACTAAGGGTGCCATTAACGCCGGGAATTATCCCTTCTAAGCGGGGGGAACTGGCAATTAAGATGGGTGAGATGGTCGGTGCCCATCTGTTGACGGCTGATGATGTCGGGCGTGCTTTTTCCAAGGATTCGATTCAGCGGGAACTGCGGCTGACGGTGACAGACAAGCTTGACTCTTTTCTTGACCGGGAACTTGGTCCCCTTGAAAGCCTGATCCCTGAGCGGTTTCGACCTCGCTTTCGTGAGATAATCAGCCTGTTTCAGGCGAAAATCGTCAAATTGATTTTTGATTATCTCCACAGTGACCCCTTCGAAGAGCAGTTACGTGAATATCTAAAGAAACAGACGGGACGATTGCTGGAACGTGACCTTGCCAGTTTTCTTACTCCGCAACGTTATCGGGAAGTTCAGGAACATCTGGACAGAAAATATGGTGATTTCTTTCAGTCTCCCCGGACCGCTGCAATGGTGGGTGGTTACGTTGACCGGAAAACCGGGAAACTGCTGGCGACTGATCAGCCCCTGCGTGAATTACTGCCTGCAGATTTAATTGAATTACTGCTGTCACAGCTTGAAAAAGAGTTGCCACCATTGGCCGAAAAGTTTGGCGGGATGCTCTACGATCCAACCTTTCGTGCCAAGCTGGTCAAAAAAGGGAAAGCGGGTATCGATTCTTTTCTCGACTCCCTCGGTGGTCTTGCTGGATTGCTCAGCGGCTTTATGGATCTCAATAAGATTTACGATAAAATTCCCGAGTTTCTTGACAAGGCCGGCGATGAGATTGCTGACTGGTTGAAGGAAGAGAAAACCCAGCAACAATTGGCAACACTCCTGCGAGAGCGGGTTGATGCCCTCCTTGATCGTTCCCTGGCAAGTTATGTCGAAAAAATGCCTTACGAGAAGATTGAAGGAGTGCGGCAGTTTGTCAAAGATCAGGTTGTCTCAACGGTGCAGTCACGCAAAACGATCGACACAGCGTTGATCTTGACCGAAGGAGCAGTTGATCGCCTCAAAAATCGTCCCTTTGGAGAACTGCTGAATCATAGCTTGCCTGACAACAGTTTTGAGAGTGGTCAACAGAAGTTGATTGATAAACTCCTGGAGTTGATTCGCTCACCACAGGCACGGACAGCTGTTGAAACGGTCTTGGTCGAGCAGAGTAACCAGTGGCTGTACCATAAACCACTGGGTTTGTTGTCTGCCCGGCTCCCCGGTGACCTGCGCCGTGAACTTGAAAGCGGGGTGTGTCAGTTGGTTGAAGAGATGTTGAAAAAAGAGACCCCACGACTGGTTGAAACCCTCAATGTCCGGCGGATGGTTGAAGAGAAGGTGAATAGCCTCGATTTACTTCAGGTTGAAGATTTGCTGATGGGGGTGATGAAAGAACAGTTCAAATATATCAATCTGTTTGGGGCGTTACTTGGTTTTCTGATTGGATTTATCAATATTTTTGCGCTTCAATTGATGTAAAAACCTGATGATTTTGGAGACATCAATGCTCACAGACGAAGAATTGAAAGAACAACTCCGGCGGGTACTGGCATCGGTTGAACAACTGTTACCCAAAGCGGTGGGGAAGGTTGATTGGAGCAGTTGCCGGGCTGCAAACTGGCGACGTCATTCGCTTGCCGGTTACCTTGAAGCCATCACCGACCTCGATCCTGTGACTCTGGATGATTTATTTGGTATTGATCAGCAGAAACAGATTCTCGATGAAAATACCCGCCAGTTTATACAGGGATTTCCTTCCAACAACGTCTTGCTGTGGGGAACACGGGGAACCGGAAAATCAACGCTGGTTCGGGCTCTGCTTAACGCTTATGCCGATCAGGGCTTGCGGGTGATTCAGGTTGATAAAGACGATCTGGTCAATCTTGCTGATGTTTTTGCCGCGATTAAGGGTGAGGCCTACCGGTTTATTGTCCTTTGCGATGACCTCTCTTTTGAACCGGGGGAGTCTAGTTACAAGGTACTGAAAAGTGCTCTGGATGGAGCCGTCTATGCTGCTCCGGAGAATGTTCGTTTCTATGTCACATCAAATCGGCGCCATCTTCTTCCCGAATATGAAACTGATAATCTCGGTTTCAAGATGGTCAATAATGAACTCCATGCTGGCGAGGGGGTTGAAGAGAAAACCTCTTTGTCTGATCGTTTTGGTCTCTGGGTTCCATTCCACCTGTTCACTCAGGATCAATATCTTGATCTGGTTGGACAGCTGGTCAAAAAGCATGCTGCAGAGCATCAGATTAGCGTCGCTCTGGACAATGAATTATTTACTGCTGCAGTGAAGTGGTCACGTGAAAAGAGTAAACGCTGCGGCCGGACGGCATTGCAATTCTCCCGCTACTGGGTCGGGCAACAATTATTGAAAAGGAGCAACTAATGGCACGTGCAACCTTTGCTGGTGGGTGTTTCTGGGGAACTGAAGAAGCGTTCAGAACCTTAGACGGGGTCATAGAAACAGCCGTTGGTTATATGGGGGGAACGACGGAAAATCCAACCTATGAGCTGGTCTGTACCGGAACAACCGGACATGCTGAAGTGGTTGATATCACTTTTGATCCAAAAATTATCAGCTACAAAGAACTGATTGAGATTTTCTGGACGATTCACAACCCGACCTGCCTCAATTTTCAGGGCCCAGATCACGGCACTCAATACCGTACTGCGATCTTTTATCACGATGATGAACAACGCCAACAGGCTGAGGAGTCAAAAACGGC
>JAMOPE010000049.1 GCA_027064785.1 Geobacteraceae bacterium | reverse complement strand
GTCGAGATCAAATTCTTTGATCCAGTCCTGCAATAAGGTGAATCCGTGGTGGGGAACTGTGGCTCGATAGAGGTTGGTGCGATGGCCGTAAAACCCCCAGCCAAATTGCGGGTCATCATCAAAATGTTGCGGGTTGGCGGCCTGAACAAAGCTGAGACCAAGCCGCTCGTACATGGGGTAAGCGTTCCAGAAACCCTGATTCCCCCTGAAGTCGGGAAGACCTGAGTCAACGCCCATACCTGCCCCGGCGGTGATAACGAGAGCTTCGGCACTTCTGATAATATCAGCAGCTTCAGCCAAGCGTGTATCGGACATGACAACTCCTGTCTTCAGATGGCAACGGAAACAGTCGTCGGGGTGAGAATCTTAATCAAATCGGTGACAGCCAGTTCGACAATTAGTCCACGTTTGCCGCCGTTGATAATGAGTTTATCTAGTATCTTTATCGATTCTTCCATGTAGATTGGCAGTGGTTGACGCAGCCCGAAAGGGGAGATGCCACCGGTCTGGTAGCCGGTCAACTGATCAGCTCTTTCCGGTTTACATGGTGCAACTTTTTTTACACCGAGCTGGCGTGCCAGATGCTTGAGAGAAACTTCACAATCTCCATGCATCAGAACAATCAGGGGGCGCTGTTGGTCATCCTCCATCACCAGAGTTTTGATGACGATATGTTCTTCAACCTGCAGTTCCCGCGCACTGGTTCGGGTCCCCCCTTTGTCTTCGTATTTATACGGGCGGGGGGTGAATTTAACTTTGTGTTTTTTTAGTTCTCTGATTGCCGGAGTTGCCGGCACTTTGTCACGTGCCATAATAAACCTCTTAACCGATAAACCATGAGATCGGGATGAAAATGATACTGATCACTGTCAAAATGACACAGGTGATAGCAATACCTTTAAACAAGCCTTCGGTTTTTCGCTGATCACGGATACTGACCGGCATAATCCAACCCAGTGCTGCACCTGAAAGGGCCCCACCGAGGTGAGCTGCGTTGTCTGCACCCACAACAAAGCCGAAGATAAATGCCATCATTGCCCACTGAAACATGAAGTTGCGTCGCTGGATACCAATATACCCCCCGACGCGATGATAATAGCTGACTGAAAAACCGATAAGACCGAAGATTGCCCCCGACGCCCCGACAACGATAGTCACGGGATGCCACAATAATCCGGCGAGGGTTGCGACGAGTGCGGTGAGAGTGTAGACGGTGAACAATCGTGTCCAGCCGATCTCCGATTCAAGCAACGGCCCAACCTGGTAGAGGACAACCATATTGAAGCCGAGATGAATGAGCCCCCCGTGGGTAAAAGCATAAGTGATGCAACGCCACCATTCGCCATTATCGAGGACTAGGGGCCAGTATTGTGCTCCCCAGTGGACGAGCAGTCGTGATGAGGGGTGCATGATGGCCGACATGCCGAACCCAAGCATCGTGCCGTGGAGGACCATTAAGGTGAACAGAATCAGATTGGAATAAATCAGTATTTGAACCAGAGAATTTCCACGGAGTGATGTTTTGAGGAAAAACTGTTGGCGTCGATGGTTATTCAAAATAAACTCCCGTGATTGCCTTGACGGCTTCTATCAAAAGATATCTTTTAGCCAGCCCAATGCGACAAATGTTCCGATGGATGAGCCAAGGGATGAAAAGAGGAATACCAGCAGTACCCGGGCAAGACGGTTTTGCCACCACCCTTTGACGGTCATCAGATCATCACCGACCCGTTCCATGTCCCTGACTGTCGGGGCTGCGATAAATGTTTGGACAAGCCCGGTGACAAAACCTGCCCCAATTGTCGGATTAAGAGATGTGATCGGGGCAGCAACAAAGGCACTGAGAATTGTCAGCGGGTGACCTAACGCAAGCAGTGCCCCCAAAGCTGAAAACAGTCCGTTTGCTAAAACCCATGCGGTTGCGGCATCGGCAAGTTGATCGCGGTTACCGAAAAAAAATCCACCGATAAATAGAGCAATGACAATGCCGGGAATCAGCCATGGAATCATTTTTGAGAGCGTGGTTTTTGGCGGTATGACTGAGATTTCTGAAATTATTTCAGGTGATATTTCATCTCCTTGCAGCAATTTGATAATTCCGGGCAAGTGAGCTGCTCCGACAACCGCCAGAACTTTTTCTCCGGGAGCGTTGCGGATGTGGTATGCCATATAGGTATCACGCTCATCGACGAGGATCTGTTTTACTGAGGGTAATAACTCTCCCATTTCATCGAGCATACTCGACAAGGTGTCACTTTCGCGTAGCTTGGCAAGTTCACTTTCATTCAATTCCTGTTTTTCAAACAAACTGCCAAATAATGCAGCCATCACTTTCATTTTATTCCAGAACCTGGTTTTTCGCCAGACTCGAAGCAGCGTTGTCCGGATATTACGATCAACCAGTTCGACTTCCATTCCCCGCTCTTCAGCTGTCTGTGCCGCTGCTGCAAGTTCAGCACCTGGTTTAACCCCGGTGTGGAGTCCCATGCGTTTCTGATACGACGAGAGTGCCAGATTTGTCAGCAGGAACGGAATCTGTTTTTTTTTGATCAACTCTTTCAGGTTGAGAGATTCCCACCCTTTTTTGTTGATTAATGAATGATAGCGTTGCTGATCCAACTCGACACAGACTGTATCGGGCATAATTTCACCGATCGTACGAATGACGGTATCGACCGAATCTTGAGAAATGTGGGCAGTACCAACGAGGATGATCTCTTTATCATCAACCAGCAGTCGGGTGTAATCACTGCCGGGAGTTCCTTCTTCGGACAAAATAATTTCTCCAGTTGAATATGCTAGAGGCGATACTTCTCAATAAATGAAACAGGGCACAGGCAAAATGCCCGGCCCTTTGTGTATGACGACTCTCCACCACTACCGTGGGTCATGGGACTCACATCGAGTGCCAATGAGGTGGAGCCAACTGTAAATTCATCAGGCGTCCTGCTCTAAGGCAGGCTGGCACACCGAATTTCTGAAGGCGGCTCCGAAGTTTTCGCTATTCCGAGTGGACGTTCTGACCTCACCTGAAGGGTAGAGAGTCGAAATCTTTTTTGTAGTATAGAAAATCTTAGCTCGCTGGTCAGTAAAAATAATTTCAGGACTTGATTATATGGATAAAAGTGTTAATATGACTAAAACAGTTAACAATAGAAGGAAGCAAAAATAAAAGGAGATATAATAATGCCAAAACGTAGCGAAGTTTATAAATGTTCAATTTGTGGTCTGATTGTCGATGTAATGCACAGTGGGGCCGGTTCTTTGGTTTGCTGTGGTAAAAATATGGATGCTGTTAAAGAAAATACGGTTGATGCTGCGACAGAAAAGCACGTTCCGGTGATCGAAGTCGGTGAAGGAACAATTACCGTCAAAGTTGGCGATGTTGCCCATCCAATGGAAGATAAACACTATATTGAGTGGATTGAACTGCTGGCTGACGGCAAAGTTTATCGTAAGTATCTTGCTCCGGGTGATACCCCTGAGGCAACATTCAATGTGACTGCAACGGATGTGACAGCACGTGAGTATTGTAATCTTCACGGGCACTGGTCGGCTAAAGCCTGACCCGGATGAAGAAAGAGCAATATGAAACAGAAAAACAGGTTGTCCGGTCAGCGGATAGCCTGTTTTTTTTGTCAACCAATATTTAACTGGTGCGTTCTATGGAGTATATAGAGATGGCAGCTTCCACGCTTTGCGCCATAAGTCGGATATGTTGATATAGATGGAAACATTTTTAAAATCGATTGAACGGCGTGCTTTTCGGGTTGCGTTATTTGCCTGTCATAATCAGGATGATGCTCTTGACCTTGTGCAGGATGCAATGTGCAAGTTTGTGGCAAGATACGCGAAAAAGCCGGAAGCAGAGTGGAAGGCACTGTTTTATAAAATTTTACAGAATAAAATCCGTGATTTCTACCGACGGGAGTCTGTCCGTTCACGTTGGCGGGTTTGGCTGGGGGGACAGGATGATGAAGATGAGGTTGCTGAACCGTTGGAACAATTAGCCGACCCAAGTGGTACGACCCCTGAAGGTCAAAATGAGAATCGTGAAGCATTTGACCGGTTACAGATTGAACTCAAAAATCTGTCGTTGAAACAGCAGCAGGTTTTTTTGATGCGTGCCTGGGAGGGATTATCGGTCAGTGAAAC
>JAMOPE010000048.1 GCA_027064785.1 Geobacteraceae bacterium | reverse complement strand
TGGAGATCAATCCGGTCAAGCAGTGGGCCGGAGAGTTTATTGCGGTAGCGATGCAGCATTGGCGGGGTGCAGGTACAGTCGTGCTGAGGGTCACCGAGGAAACCGCAGGGGCAGGGATTCATCGCTGCGACGAGCATGAAATTTGCCGGGTAAGTTAAGCTGAGAGCAGCGCGGCTGATGCTGACCTGTCCGTCTTCGAGGGGTTGGCGGAGCATTTCGAGGACGTTCTTTTTAAATTCGGGAAACTCGTCAAGAAACAGGATTCCCCGATGGGCCAGAGAGACTTCTCCTGGGCGGGGATAGCTGCCGCCACCGATCAGTCCGGCATCTGAAATTGTATGGTGGGGTGAACGGAACGGTCGCTGACGAACCAGTGCATTTTTACGTGACAGCAGTCCGGCGACCGAATGAATTTTGGTGGTTTCGAGGGCTTCTTCAAAAGAGAAATCGGGAAGAATCGTTGGCAGCCGTCGTGCCAGCATGGTTTTGCCACTGCCGGGTGGGCCGCTCATCAGAATGTTGTGAGATCCGGCTGCTGCAACTTCGAGTGCCCGTTTGACGTGTTCCTGCCCACGAACTTCAGAAAAATCTTCCCCGTCACTGGCGTATTGCTGCTCAGGTGTCGATTCTGCTGTTTGGTGTGGGGTAAAATTATGCTCCCCATTAATCAGGGCGACGGCTTCACCAAGATCGCGTACCGCGTAGACATCCGGTCCGGCGACAACCGCCCCTTCCTCAGCATTGTCGATGGGAAGAATCAGGGCATAATCCCCCCAATCGCGGGCAGCAACGGCAATTGGTAGAACTCCGCGAACCGGTTTAATCTGACCATCAAGGGATAGTTCCCCTAATAGAATATACTTTTTAAGCTTGTTGCCATTGACGATACCGGTTGCGCTGAGGAGGCCAATGGCAATTGGCAGATCGAAGGCAGCCCCTTCTTTGCGGATATCGGCAGGGGCAAGATTGATAGTGATACGTCGGGCAGGAAAGTCGTAACCCGAATTTTTGATCGCAGATTTAACCCGGTCTTTGCTCTCTTTGACGGCACCCTCCGGAAGGCCGACCGTTGAAAACTGCGGTAACCCCTGGGCAATGTCAACTTCGACTTCAACCGGATAGGCATCAATTCCAATCAATGCTCCGGAGATAACTTTTGCAAGCATCTCGTTCCCCCTCTCCCTCCAATTTATGATGCTCCTCCCCTTCTTCGAGAATCAAAAGGGAGGGGCGGTTGATCAACTATTTTGCGCTGTGAGCTAATTCGTGGATATATTTTTCAGCCATGATTGCGGCGACGGCACCATCACCGACGGCAGTCGAAACCTGGCGGAGGACGGTGGTACGATTGTCTCCTGCCGCAAAGATTCCGGGGAGCGATGTCTTGGTATCTTCACCCGCAATGATATAACCGTCTTCGGTCAGGTCAACCAAACCCTTGACGAATCCGGTGGTGGGGGTGACGCCGACGGCGACAAACATTCCCTGAATTTCAATTTTCCGGGTTTCACCGGTCTTTGTGTCTTTCAGGGTTGCTCCAGTCAGTCCACTGTTGTCCGATTCAAATCCATCGACGACTGAGTTCCAGGCGATTTCGATCTTTTCATTTGCCAGCGCCCGTTCCTGAAGAATTTTGGTAGCGCGCAACTCATCGCGGCGGTGAACCAGAATAACTTTGCTGGCGAAGCGGGTGAGAAACATTGCTTCTTCAAGGGCAGTATCACCGCCACCAATAACGGCAATCGGGACTTCACGGAAGAATGCACCGTCGCAGGTTGCACAGTATGAAACCCCTTTACCAACCAGATCTGCTTCCCCTTCGATCCCCAGTTTTCTCGGGATTGCGCCGGTGGCAATGATAATAACTTTGGTGGTGATTTCTTTCCCATCAACGATTAGTGTTTTGGTGGTCCCATGATCGATGATCTTTTCAACGCTACCATAGCTGGTTTCAAGACCGAATTCGCCACAGTGCTCCTGAATTTTCATCATCAGTTCAGGGCCACCGATTCCACCGGGAAACCCGGGATAGTTTTCGACCAGTGTTGTCGTCATCATCTGACCACCCATAATCATTTTTTCAACCAGCAGAGATTTAAGTTTAGCGCGGGACGCATAAAGACCTGCAGTCATCCCTGCCGGACCACCGCCAATAATCACAACATCATAATCTGTTTCAGCCATTTCTAACTCCTAAGTGATTCCCCTACTCTGTTATTTGTGAGCGGGAACATTTGTGTGTTTGATGCTGACGAGACAGCAGCCTTGTTTTTTACATCGAACACCAAGATGAAGTCAAATCTCCGCGGATCGATTTCCGACCAATTTCTTGAGTTTTCATGGTGATAACGGTAGTATCTGACGCTGGAAGCAGGAGGAGTCGGTTTTATGCTGAAGTTGGTGAAATATTTTTTGTGGATGATTGTGCTTGTGGCATTAACCATCGGTTTTGACCGGTTTATGGTCGTGGTACCATTAGAGGCTCCAGGGTTAAAGCAGACACAACAATTTTATGTCGACTTTCGCGCCCGGATTCTTCGCTTGTTTCCTGAACAGGGTAAAAAAATGCAGCCTGTCGATGTGATCGAGGCTGTTATTGAAAAGAAAATTGCCCCGATTGCTGAAAAAGCAAAAAAAACGGGGCAACGTTACCTATATGTCGATGGCAGCGGAACTTTGCAGTTTGCCGACAGTCTGCAGCAGGTTCCGAAAAAATATCGTCAGGACGCACAGCCTCTCGCCGAATAGTGAGCCCTTTCCTTGTTTTTTATGGTGTGCCGTAAATATCGGCACGCCGGTCATTAAGAATATCAATTTTTTTGCGATAGTCGGCCATCTCCGCAAAGTCAAATGTTGCGACCAGTTCGGTGTCCTCTTCAGCAGCAATCTGCAGAACATTTCCTAATGGTGAAATGAGTTGGCTGAGACCGAAGAAGTCGAGCTTCCCCTGAATCCCGCAACAATTTGCCGCAATCACAAATAACTGATTCTCAATAGCCCGTGCTCGCAGCAGGGTTTTCCAGTGTTCCTGGCGTGGTTTTGGCCATTCTGCCGGAAGACAGATAATTTCTGCTCCTTCGAGGGCTAGCTTACGGAACAGCTCGGGAAAGCGTAAATCGTAGCAGATAGCGATCCCCAGCTTACCGACCGAAGTCTCCACGATCAGACTTTTCTTGCCTGCGCCGAGGTATCGATCTTCACGCATTGTCGAAAATAGGTGCAATTTGCGATAGCTGCCGACGATCTCCCCTTTGTCGATGACATAGGCGGTATTATAAATTGTCTCACCCTCAAGCTCCGGCAGACTGCCAACGGTAACAATGTTCAACTTGCGACATTCTTCCTGCAGTTTGTGAAGAACTCTGGGAGTCTCTTTAGAAAGCTTAGCCATATTGCGGTAGTCGTAGCCGCAGCTCCACATTTCCGGAAGGACCGCGAGCTGACAATTGTGCTGAGCAATCCGGTGTAATGCGGCAGTAACGGTATCAAGATTGGCGTCAATGTCGCCAAGCGAAATGTTGAATTGAATCGATGCGCAGGTTAGCTGTTTCATTTTTCTTGCAAAGCCCCTATCTCAGTGAATTAGCGTTCTAATTATACTAATCGATAAAAACTGATCTTGGTCTCTATTCTTTTACGGTAATGAACCGTAAAAAGAGGAAAGAATGTCAGATTTTTTATTGTTTTTCCCCCGTGGCTGTGTATACTGTGTACGATTTTTTTTATCAAATAGCACATTTGCAGGGCGGAAACAAATTTTTTAAGGCTTCATTTTAGGCTTATTTGATGGATGTGTAAATAGTTGCTGGGGAGACGGGTAATTATTACTATTCAAGTTTTTCATTTCCACATAAGTAAAGCGGAAATGGTTGTAATGTAACGCTGTTTGCTGTATTGGGCTAAAACTGGGTGGCAGGCAGAGTTGATGCGTACGAGTGGTACACAACCCTTTTTAGAAGGTGCATTAACATGATCAAAATTAGTAAGGGTCTGGATTTGCCGATTACCGGCAGTCCGGAACAGGTAATCTCCTCCGGTGCAGCGGTTCAGACTGTTGCGATACTCGGTCCAGATTATGTCGGCATGAAACCAAGCATGAGTGTGAAGGTCGGTGATCAGGTAAAGCTTGGTCAGCAGATCTTCATGGACAAGAAAACAGAAGGGGT
>JAMOPE010000047.1 GCA_027064785.1 Geobacteraceae bacterium | reverse complement strand
CCATTTTTGACGCGATTTTCCACCCGGGGGAATAAATTTATCACCATAAAAACTCAAATACTGATCAACATCCTGGCTTGACCATGCCTGTGCCCAACGCTGTAAGAAAGCATCTGGAGTCTCAAGCCCGCTCATTTTATCGTCCGCGAGACCATCTTCAGTTTGGACAATCTCAGTTGCTTCATGAAGAGCTTCGACAATCGGTGGCGTCTCTTCGGCGCTCATTGTTTCTGTCGGGGCTGGAGTCTCCTGCTCTGGTTGCTTAACAGAAGTCGTCACAATTTTCTCTGTCGCCTCAGCTACCCTGGCTACATCTGCAGGTTGATCCGCTTTTTGCAGAGCAACATTCTCCCCGGCTGTTGTCCCGAGGTTCACAATCCCCTCAGTCGAGAAAACCGGCAGCTTGATAAACCGCTGAGATTTATCAAGCTGCAGAGCACGACCATATGAACCGCGTGCCATCTCGGCATAAACAGAACCGAGGTTGTGGTAAATTGTTGCGTATTCCTCGTTGGTTGCCAGAGCTTGTTCCAGATAATCACGCGCCTGCTCATAATTGCCCTGAGCGGCATAAAAAGCTGCGAGGTTATTGTAGGCCCGAGGGTCATACTTGAATGCAGAGATTGCCTTTTTAAACTCGGTCTCGGCACCAACCAGGTCATTCTGCTGCCACAACCGCAGTCCGGCATCGAGGTCGGGTGCCGCAGCTTCAACCGGTTCAGGTTCCGATTCTACTGGCGGTGACACGGAAGGACTCGCCAATTGCTGAGGTTGCGGATTGATCAAAAAGTAAGCACCAAACCCGATTGCACCCCCTAACAGTAACACCAGAACAAAACGCCATAGTCCATATTGTTGCTTCGGTTCAGGCGAACCAAGTCCGCTAGGCGAGTCATCTTCAACCACTGGGGGAATATCGACAGGAGCATCGACCTGAAAATCCCCCTGATACTCTTTCAACCGTTCTTCAACCCGTGCGGCAATATCTGATTGAACCGGCGACTCAACTGCTGGAACCGGATCTGCACTTTTTTTATCGTCAGGCACAACATCACGAGAAGGCAACACGAATTGATCAATCTCGCCATCGGAAAGAAGTGTCTCCAGAGCAGCATCCAGTTCATCGGCAGTTGCCCTATCAGAAGGGGCAGGGCTGACCAGAGACGCAAGGACTGGCTGAAGAAGTGCCAACTCGTCAGGGAGGTGGGGGAATTCTCCCATCAAGTGCTGTTTCGCAACAGCAAAAGAATCGTCACCCAGATACGGAGCCTGTCCAGTTAACAAACGATAAAAAATGCAACCGAGATTATAAAGATCGGCCGGTGTACCGGGAGTCTCACCCCGAACCTGTTCGGGGCTGGTATACTGCGGATTTATTCCCGAGTGATAATCGAGACGTAGCAACTGGCTCAACGAGAAATCGGCAAGATAGGGTGTCATCTCATCGAGGTGGAGTGTTTCAGGGGAGAGGTTGCCGTGACATAGCCCCGCACTATGTGGAACGCTGAGACAAACCGCAACATCTTTAATCAGTTGAGCAATCTGCCGGGGAGTAAAGTCATTCTGAAAGTTTATTTCGAGCGACAATCCTGTTGGAACGGGATAGAGGCAGGCAGGCTGCCCATCAACATCACCAGCTTTAAGAGGCGTTCCAATCCCGGAAAAAGTCTGGCTGATCAACCACTCAGCATGTTCAAGAAAAGCAGCCTGTTGTTTTTTGTCAAACGAAGGATCAGGGCGTGTCACGATCAGCTTTGACAAAGCTGAGTCGGGACAGTTCATCAGATAACTCTGATAAACGTCGTTCTCTGCCAGCAGTTCGATAATCTGACAATTGAATACAGTCTCACCACTTTTGAGCATAGATTCCCCACAGCAACGACAGGTAACAGACTAATCGTTGATGATATGAAGATGAATCATAAAAAGCTAGGGAAAAATTGGAACAATTCCAAGGCCAAGCGATTCATTAAAACCACAGATAATATTCAAATTCTGTACTGCTTGACCAGCAGCACCTTTGACCAGATTGTCAATCACCGACACAACGATAACCCGTCCGGTTCGCTCATCACTGACAATCCCGATATCGCAAAAATTTGTCCCTCGGACAAAAGCGACATTCGGCATGTCACCACCCGGCATCACCCGGACAAAACTGGCATGTTCATAACGCTTCTGATACAGCTCAACGAGCTGCTGAGATGATTTTGGCTCAACAAGATCAGCATAACAGGTCGACAGAATTCCCCGATTCACCGGCAAAAGGTGAGGGGTGAAGTTCAGGCGAATCGCCCCACCAGCCAGTTGCTCTAACTCCTGCTCAATCTCCGGAGTGTGGCGATGGCTGGCGATACCGTAAGCTTTAAATCCTTCATTCGCTTCACAATAAAGGCTTCCCACTTTTGCACTGCGTCCGGCACCGCTGACCCCCGATTTACTGTCAACGACCAGCGTATGAGGATCAATAAGTCGATTTTCCAGCAATGGGGTCAACCCCAGGATAATACTCGTCGGATAACAGCCGGGATTAGCAACCAGACGCGCAGAACGGAGCTGATCGGTATAGAGCTCCGGAAGCCCGTAAACCGCTTCAGAAAACAACTCGGGGCTGCTGTGTTCCTGATACCATTGCTCATAGACCTGTTGATCTTTCAAACGATAATCAGCCGACAGATCGATGACTTTGCAACCAGCGTCAAGAAATCCGGGAACAACTTCCATGGCAGACTTATGCGGGAGTGCAGTAAAAACAACATCGGCACGTGCCGAAATAGAAGCAACATCAAGGGGTTCACAGACCAGATCACAAAAACTACTCAATGACGGAAAAACGCGGCTTATCGGCTGCCCCTCATGCTGCCGCGAAGTGACACAACAGATTTCAACCTCTGGATGACCGACAAGAATCCTGAGTAACTCAACACCGGTATAACCACTGGCTCCAACAACAGCAACTTTCAGCATATCCATCTCCAACTGTAAAAACCATCAGGAACGAAAAAAGGGAAACCCGCTGGGGCTTCCCTTTTTCGTTTTGTATCCAGCAAATAACTGCCAGTCGACAATTAACGCTTGGAGAACTGGAAGCTCCGACGAGCACCTGCACGTCCGTATTTCTTCCGTTCCTTGATGCGGCTGTCACGGGTAATGAAACCTGCCTGCTTAAGTACAGCACGAAGGTCGGGGTTGATCTCCAGCAAAGCTTTGGTGATACCATGCTTGATGGCACCTGCCTGACCGGAAATACCACCACCGGCGACATTCACAGAGATGTCAAACTTACCCATATTGTCTGTCAGCTCCAGAGGTTGACGAACAACCATTTTGGAGGTTTCACGACCAAAGAAAACATCCAGTGGACGCTTATTGACAGTAATCTCGCCAGTGCCGGGTTTCATCCAGACACGAGCAATCGAGGTTTTTCTTTTGCCAGTTGCATAAAACTTCTGCTCAGCCATCTAGCTATCTCCCGGTATTATAACTTCAGTTCTTTAGGTTGCTGCGCAGCGTGAGGATGGTCACTTCCGGCATAAACCTTGAGTTTACGAAACATTTTGCGGCCCAATTTGTTCTTTGGCAGCATTCCCTTGACAGCTGTCTGAATTAGCATCTCAGGTTTTTTGTCAAGCAGCTTCTCAGCGCTGATTTCCTTAATGCCACCTTGAAAACCGCTGTGGTGATAATATTTTTTATCAGCAAGCTTGTTTCCGGTCAGTTTGACCTTGTCTGCATTAAGAACAACAACAAAATCTCCAGTATCAACACTTGGAGTATAGATCGGCTTATGCTTACCACGCAAAACACGGGCAATTTCAGTTGCTGCCCGCCCAAGAACAACGTCCTCGAGATCGACAACAAACCAACTTCTTACAATATCCTGCTCTTTAGCGACCAGAGTACTCATCGCATTCCTCTCTGAACTTATGACTTAAAGGGTTGTGGGGCTCACAAAGCGAAGAATCTAGCGGATCATCGGTTTCCTGTCAAGGAAATTCGGTAAAAAATTCAAGACCGATCCTCTGCGAGAACGCGCGGCAACCAACCAAAACTTCATTTCACAGCAGCCCCAGATTACCACTTATCGACCTGCCAATAAACCACCATGCACTGAAAGTGCATGGGTTTGAGTCGGGACTGAAAGTCACTAATCACCAAAATCTTTCCCTCTCCCTCGGGGAGAGG
>JAMOPE010000046.1 GCA_027064785.1 Geobacteraceae bacterium | reverse complement strand
TCAGAGCGCAGCAACTGGTTAAAGCGAATTAGCTCCGACCCACTAAGTCCGGTGTGGAAGCTGATGGATGCAATCCCCAGGGATGAAAAATAACTGGCAAATTCCCGATTTGTTTTATCGTTTTTATCGAGCCACAACTGCTCAAAGTAGAGAGCATTCGGGGCAATTCCCAGGGTAATGACGGGGCTGGTGTGAAAGAGATCATTGAGAATATTCAGGGTTGTTCCGACACTTGCCGAAATCTGCGGGTGCTCCGGTGGGTAGAGTGACAGTTTTCGCCGTGCAACGTTGAGTTCGTGAAGGAACATCGTCAGTAACGGCTTATCCTGATCGTTCATCAGATTGTCGGTTGTTTTGTGCGTCACAGTTTTCCCGAATCGACGAGTCGTATGGTTTGATGTCTGGCTTTTAGAGGGTTTTAAGCTGATCTGTCCCCCTTGCAGAGTCGATAACTCCCTGAGGCCACAACATTAACGAAATATAGCATATTTCACAACGATTTTGCACGGCAGGCGGGAATCTTACCCCGGGACCTCAGGTTGCATTTGTTATGATTTGGTGCTAGATTTCGCGGCGTGAAGACAATACTATTTTTCAAAAAAACTGCGTATGAGCCCCAGCGAACATTTTGATGTTGGTGATGCGGCTCTGGCCGCTCAGTTGTTCGGCCAGCAGAATAAGCATCTTAAACTCATAGAAAAGAAACTCGGCATCCGCCTTGGTAGCCAGGGGACCATGATTCATCTGTCCGGTGAGTCGCCTCAGGTTCGTGTCGGTTATCGACTGTTGGAGGAGTTATGTCTGCTGCTTCAGGCCGATATGCCACTTTATCCGGTTGATATTGATTACGCAATCCGTATCCTTTCTGCCGATTCCTCGACCCATCTCAAAGACATTTTTTGTGATACCGTCTTTATCTCTGCCCGTAATAAACTAATTGCGCCAAAGAGTCTCGCCCAGAAGAGTTACATCGATCATATTCGTGAAAACCACGTTGTCTTCGGTATTGGCCCGGCTGGGACAGGGAAGACCTATCTGGCAATGGCAATGGGTGTTGCTGCACTGATGCGTAAAGAGGTGAGCCGAATTATGCTGGTGCGTCCGGCGGTTGAGGCGGGGGAGAAACTTGGTTTTCTGCCCGGAGACCTGGCTGAAAAGGTGAACCCTTACCTGCGTCCGCTGCATGATGCTCTTTATGATATGCTTGAACTTGAAAAAGCACAGGCATTACTTGAAACCGGTGTGGTCGAAGTTGCTCCGCTGGCGTTTATGCGTGGCCGAACCCTCAACGATGCATTTGTGATTCTGGATGAGGCGCAAAATACAACCGTCGAGCAGATGAAAATGTTTTTGACGCGACTGGGGTTTGGCAGTCGGGCCGTGATTACCGGTGATATCACCCAGATTGATTTGCCGCGTGATAAACAGTCGGGATTACGCCATGCGATGAATGTGCTGGGGGACATCCCCGGAATTGCCTTCACCCATTTTAGTGATGTCGATGTCGTCCGTCATCCGATTGTTCAGGCGATTGTGCGTGCTTACCAACGGGCTGATCAGCAAAATCTCAAGTGAATTTCGTCTGAATGCCGGACGAACTGAGGATATATGACCAAAGAAGAAAAAGATAAATCTCTGTCAGGCCGGTCTGCTGTTATTGGTGGGGGCGGAGTGCAAAGCCTGCGCAATCGTCAGGAGCCTCGTCTGGGTGGCTGGCTATTGTTACTGGTTGCAGTGCTGCTGACAGTAATTATTGTCCCCAAGGGGGGCTTGATCCCCGATTATTATGCTCCCGGAGATATTGCTAATCGCGATATCAAGTCGCCTCGCGACCTGTTGGTTGAAGATGTCCCGCTTACAGAGGCAAAGCGTGATGAGGCGGTACAGTCGACTCCGTTAGTCTATGATCTTGATCGTTCGGTTGGGATTCAGACCATCGAGAGGATTCGTCAAGGTCTCGGGCTGCTATTGCTTCATCAGGACAATATTGAACCTCAGGATAAAAAACATCTCCTTTTGCAGCTGGAATCTGATTTCGGGGTTTCGCTGACCGAGGATGAGTTCCTTCCCCTTTTTGATTTAGTGCAGAATCAGAATATTGCTGTTTTGACCGGGGATTTACTGACCCCAATTTTCAGCCGTCCGATTGTTGCCAATCTTCAAGCTTTTGAGGCTGACCGCAAACGGGGGATATTGACCACAGAACGTGATGGTCAGGAAGTTTTAAATCCCGAGCTCCTTGATCAGGTGATTGGGTTAAATGATGCGCTGGCGCAGGTTGAGGAAAAGCTGGCGACGATTCCCGGAATAACCCCGACACAGAAAAAAACACTGGTTAAGCTGGTTCAACAGCAACTGCGCCCCAGCTTGGTCTTTGATCAACTGGAGACCGAAGACCGGCGGATGGCTGCCCGTGAGCAGGTCGCCCCGGTTCTATTTCAGGTGAAAAAAGGGGAAATGGTTGTTCGGGAAGGGGAACGAGTCACTGCCGATCAGATCCTTAAACTCAGAGCGATCCGCGAATCGGGGCGTGATAATCGCAGCTTACAAACGGCAGCTGGATTGCTGATTTCATCATTGCTGTTGATCTATGTCCTGTTCTTCTTTGCCAATCACAATATCAGCAAATTTCGGCCCGACTCCCGTGATCTTGTGTTTTTGGCTGTTGTTTTTCTGAGCCTCCTTGTCTTGATAAAAGTATCGATTTTTATTGCGACAGCGATGGGCAATACTTTTACTTATTTTGACTCCTCTGTATATTTCTACGCAATTCCTTTTGCTGTGGGGGCGATGCTGGTTCGGATTGTCCTTAATTCCGAGATGGCACTCTTGTTCACGATCTGCTGCTGTGTGCTGGTCGGTGTCTTGTTCGGCAACAGTTTGCTGATGGCGATCTATATTTTAATCGGCAGTCTGGTTGGTGCCCACGGCGTTCGCCACTGTCAGCAACGAACGACCCTGTATCGAGCAGGAATGTGGGTTGGCCTGACGAATATGGCATTGTTGCTTGGTATCCATTTTCTGACCGGTCGTAGTTTTGAAGTCGATTTGCTGTGGAAGCTTTGCTTTGGTTTTTTTGGCGGGGTTGCCAGTGCCGTGGTTGTTAACGGGACAATTCCGTTGATTGAATCTTTTTTCAAGTATACAACCGACATCAAGTTGCTGGAACTGGCCAACATGAATTCACCGATTTTACGCCAACTAATGATCGAAGCTCCCGGGACTTACCACCATTCAATCCTGGTTGGAAACTTGGCTGAGGCTGCAGCTGAAGCGATCAATGCCAATCCTTTATTGACCCGGGTTGCGGCTTATTATCACGATATTGGTAAGATCAAAAAGCCGCTCTATTTTATTGAGAACTCGGGCGGCCAGCGTAATAAACACGATAAACTTGCGCCATCAATGAGTGCTTTAATCCTGACATCGCATGTTAAGGATGGCGTAGAGCTGGCGCGTGAGCATAAGCTGGGTGCTGAAATAATCGATATCATTCAGCAACATCAGGGGACGACTCTGATCAAATTTTTCTACGAACGGGCGAAAAGTCAGGCGACTCCTGAAATGGGGCAGGTTGATGAACGTGATTACCGCTACCATGGACCAAAACCGCAAACCCGTGAAGCGGCACTGATCCTTCTGGCTGATGCTATCGAGGCAGCCAGCCGGACGCTGACCGATCCTACTCCGGCACGGATTCAGGGGATGGTGCAGAAGCTGATTAATAATATTTTTATCGATGGGCAGTTGAACGAGTGTGATCTGACGCTGAAGGATTTGAACCTTATTGCCAAGAGTTTTAACCGGATTCTGGCCAGTTCTTTCCACCATCGGGTCGATTATCCTGAGCCGGTTCATATCGTCCGGGAAAAAAATGACAACAATGATGATAAGCAGCCGGTTGAAAAGGTGAAGAAGACCAGTGCGAATTCAGATCGACAATCAGCAGTGCCGCCACAGGATTCTGAAGCGGCCACTGCGCAAGATAGCCCGGAAGATCTTAAGCGCCTCGGGATATCCTGATGCAGAATTATCCATCCTGATTCTTGATAATGCCGGAATTCAGGAGATCAATCGGGATTATCTGCAGCGTGACCGCCCGACTAACGTGATCTCTTTTGCCATGCAGGAGGGTGAGGGTGCCGGGTTATCACCGCTGGTATTGGGTGATGTTGTGATCTCGGCAGAGC
>JAMOPE010000045.1 GCA_027064785.1 Geobacteraceae bacterium | reverse complement strand
CCCCTCACCCTGACCCTCTCCCTCAGGGAGAGGGAAACAGCAGAATCTAAAAATGATACATTTGGTACGTAACAGGACATCATTATGATGGTTGAAAAAACTCCTAAACTAGACATCTTCACCTATGTTGCCCTGATGATCGGGGTGATTGCAGTGGGTTTTCCGATCCTCTACGCGGTGATTGCGGCAACCCTGCCAATTGAAGAAGTCTCGAAAGTCCCGATGTCGATGATCCCCGGTAACCAGCTATTCCACAATATCTCTGAAGCATGGAGTCGCGGTCATCTGGGGCAGCAACTGTTCAACTCGTTTATCATGGCGAGTGGGATCACCATCGGCAAAATAGTTGTTTCGCTATTCGGAGCGTTTTCGATTGTCTATTTCGATTATCGTTTGCGGACAGTCGCATTTGCTGCAGTTTTCTGTACCCTGATGCTGCCGGTTGAAGTCCGGATTCTGCCAACCTACGAAATGGCAGCCAATCTGTTCGGCCCGTTACAATCGGTCTGGGATATGTTGGGGTTGAATGGTATTGCCAGCTGGTTTGCCGGTCATGATATTGAGGTCTCGCTGGAATTCAGTTTGCTTGACAGCTATGCCGGATTAATTCTGCCGTTGACCGCTTCGGCGACCTGTACCTTCCTGTTTCGCCAGTTTTTTCTCACCATTCCTGAAGAACTCTGCGAAGCGGCAAAGATGGATGGCGCATCGCCAATGACTTTTTTCTGGAAAATTCTGGTGCCGTTGTCCAAAACCAACATCGCAGCACTCGTGGTTATCGAGTTTGTCTACGGCTGGAACCAGTATCTCTGGCCGCTACTGATCACCACCAACCCGAAGATGACAACTGCCGTTATCGGGCTGCAGCACCTGCTGCCGTCTCCCGAAGATCCCCCCGATTGGCATATCGCCATGGCAGGCGCACTGATTGTTATGCTGCCGCCGGTTCTGGTGGTTATCTTCATGCAGCGCTGGTTTGTTAAAGGTCTGGTTGAAAGGGAGAAATAACCGATGAGTATTGAGATCCGTCAACATCCCAGAATTGTCGATGCTGAAACCTGTGAGAAAGGCTGCACTTGCGGTGGAGAACACCCTGCTCCCGAAGTGACTCTCTATTCGGGTGAGGATGCGGCCCAGATCATGGCAGAAGACTGCCGGGCTGTTTATGCTGACCGTCCGGTTCTGATGTTGTCAGATCCCGAAACCCACGCTGTCGCCGGAGAAGAGCTCGAAAATCAATTACGAACTGTCGGGGTCAATCTGGCAACTCACCAGTTTGATTCCAACCCCGTTGCAACGGCAGCACTGATCGAAACGGTTCGTGCCATCGGTCGCGACAAGGCACTGATCATTTCTGTCGGATCGGGAACCGTCAACGATCTGGGGAAATATTCGGCAAGCGAAGAGCAGATCGATTTCTGGTGTCTACCGACGGCTCCCTCAATGAACGGTTACACCTCGGGAATTGCCGCTATCAAGGTCAAGGGGGTCAAACGAACCCTTCCCGCTGCACCCCCGAAACGGATTTACGCCAAACCCTCGGTGATTCAGCAGGCTCCATTGAAACTGCGTCAGGCGGGATTTTGTGATGTGCTGGCAAAAGTCGTCTCCGATATTGACTGGCAATGTGAATCGTTGTTGTTCAGCGGCAGCTATTGCGGGCTGCCTTCCGCTATGATGACGACGGTCGAGAAAAGCTATTCGGAGCATGCTGAGGAGATCGGGCAGGGGGACGAAGCGGCTGTGATGGGATTGTTTCACGGCCTGCTGATTTCGGGAGTTGCGATGAGTCTTGCCGGATCAAGTGCTCCGGCCTCGGGTGGTGAACATCTGGTCTCCCACTTCTGGGATATGCGTGAGCCGCTGACCGGGCGCGAGCCGGAACTTCACGGGCTGCAGGTTGGTGTCGGGATTATCCTGTCGACGGCCTGTTACCGTCGGCTGCGTGATCTGTCTGCCGGGGACCTTCCTCAACAGGCTGAAGACCTGTTTGCCGCGACTGCTGCACGGATTCCGGATATCTGGGGCCCCTATGCAGATGAAGTTGCCAAACAGTTTCAGGGGAAACGTGACGCATTGTTGCAGTTTGATTCGCTGCTACCAGAAAAGTGGGATGAATTGCAGGCTCTGTTTCAGCAGGTTCAGCCGCCCGAATACTTTGCCGAGCTGTTTGCCCGCACCGGAGCACCGTTCAATCTGGAAGCATTTCGTCTGACCGAAGAAGAATTCATGCTTGCCGCCCTCAACAGCCGGGCGATCCGCGAGCGGATCACCGTCCTCGATCTGGCAGCACACGCCGGGGTTCTCGAAGCGGCCGCACAGGAAACACTCAATTTACTGCGTTAGTTAACTGGTCCACCAGCGGTAGATAAATGTTCCGAGTGCCCCGAAGACGACAATCTCCAGAATAAACAACCAGAGAACAAATTTCTTTTTATCCGTTTTCCCCCGCAACTTTTCAGGCAGCAGTCCGTTAAAATCCTCGGACATATTGTCCCACGCTTCTTTGAAAACACTCTCTTTTTGCGGTTTCTTTTTTGCCATATTGATCAATTTCCCGTAGGTCTGATTATTGCTGGCTGGAGATATCCTCTTCACCAAGATCCTCAGCAATTTCCCGAAACTGTGCCAGTGCTGCCTGTAAATCTTCGACAATTTCTGCAGCTAAAACGCCCGGTTCCGGTAGATTGTCAGAATCTTCCAGTGAATCATCCTTGAGCCAGAAGATATCGAGACTTGCTTTGTCGCGGGCAATCAACTCTTCGTAATCGTAACAGCGCCACCGCCCGGCAGGGTTTTCCTTACTCCACGTTGTTGTACGGGAGTTGGCAGTGTATAGAGCGACAAATTCATCCAGATCGCTGCGTTTGAGGGGATTGGTCTTCAGGGTAAAGTGCATGTTGGTACGCAGATCATAAATCCACAACTTTTTTGTCCACGGGGTTTCGCTGGCAGGTTTGCGTTCAAAAAAGATCACATTTGCTTTGACACCCTGAGCATAGAAAAGCCCGGTCGGCAACCGCAACAAAGTGTGAATATTACATTCATGAAGCAATTTACGCCGGATCGTCTCCCCGGCTCCCCCTTCAAATAGGACGTTGTCCGGGACAACCACAGCAGCGCGACCATGTTGCTTGAGCAGGGTTTTGACGTGCTGGATAAAGTTGAGTTGTTTGTTCGAGGTGGTTGCCCAGAAATCCTCACGTTCAACCGTTTCCTTCTCTTTAGCCACCCGGCCATCTTCGGCAACAATTGTGGTGCTGCTCTTTTTACCAAACGGCGGATTGGTGAGGATAATATCAAAGCGGTCCCCCGGATCGGCCGCAAGGGAATCACTGACAACCAGCGGCAATACACTTTCATCGCCACCGATACCGTGCAACATCAGGTTCATGGCACACAAACGGGCCGTCGCCTGCACCAGTTCCCACCCTTTGAAGGTTCCGTCTTTCAGCTTTTTCCGCTCGTCCTTGGTCAGGTGGGGATGGTTGGCAACCAGACTATCGTGGGCTGCCAGCAAAAAACCACCGGTTCCACAGGCGGGATCGCAGATTGTTTCGCCCGGTTGCGGGGCAATCACGTCAACAATCGCCTGAATCAGCGGGCGGGGAGTAAAATATTGCCCGGCACCGCTTTTGGTGTCCTGAGCATTTTTCTCCAGCAACCCTTCGTAGGCATCACCTTTCACATCGGCACTCATCACCGACCAGTTTTCGTTGCCGATCAGATCAACAATCAGGCGGCGCAGTTTGGCGGGGTCCTGAAATTTGTTCTGCGACTTATTGAAAATCAACCCGAGCAACCCTTTTTCGTTCCCCAGAGCTTCCAGAGTATGGCGGTAGTGGTCAAAAAGTTCGTCGCCATCTTTCTTCACCAGTGTTGACCACGAATATTCGTCGGGAACATTGCTTTTATGGTTATACGGCGGTTTGGTACGCTCATCGGCCATTTTGAGAAACAGCAGATAGGTCAGCTGTTCAACATAATCGCCGTAGCTCATACCATCATCACGCAGAACGTTACAGAAATTCCAGAGTTTGGATACGATTGCTGCTGAGGTCATGAGTTAATCCTTTGTTGAACCGATCTGATTTTTATTGTCCCATCACGCTGGTGAAAACCGTGGACTTTAGTCCAATACTTTCAGTTGCTACTCATTGTTTCCTTCTCCATTGGGGAGAAGGTGCCCGACAGGGCGGATGAGGGGGCAGTTGT
>JAMOPE010000044.1 GCA_027064785.1 Geobacteraceae bacterium | reverse complement strand
ACAACAACTTCAATAACGGCATAGAGATCACCGGCCGGTCTTTTTCCTGATGCTGCCACACCGTAGCCCCGCAACCTGATTTTCTGACCGGGCTGCATTCCGGCGGGAACCTTAACCCGTTTTGGAGTATCGAGAGTTGGGATTTCAATTGATGTTCCCAGACAGATTCCACTGTATGGAACTTCTGCTTTAACTAACAGGTCGTTGCCATCACGGGTGAAAATGGGATCGGGCTCAATATCGACCTGCAGGTAAAGATCCCCCGGTGCTCCACCTGACGGATGAGGACCTCCCTTGCCGGTAATCCGCAGTTTTCGTCCTTTTTCGATTCCTGCCGGAATCCGGACTTTGATCTGTTCGACCTTGTTGTTGTCGCCACGGTAGTCGATGCGTCTTTCTCCACCTTGAACTGCAAGCCGAAAGGGGATTGTGATCTGCATCGAGTAGTCCTGCCCCTTTGCCGGTTGTCGCGGTGCACGGCCGCGGCCACCACCGCCGAACAACTGACTGAAAATATCTTCCCCGCCGCCGCCAAAGTTTCCGAAGATATCTCCGACATTGACATTGCGGAAAATATCTTCCTGGCTGAACCGCTGATGAAAGTCGGTGTCGCCGTATTGGTCATACTGCTGCCGTTTTTCGTCATCTGACAAAACAGCATAGGCTTCGGTAATCTTCTTAAACTGGTCTTCAGCCTGTTTGTCATCAGGATTTTTATCGGGATGATACTTTTGAGCCAGTTTACGATACGCTTTTTTTATTGTCGCGGCATCGGCTTTGCGGTCGACGCCGAGGACTGAATAATAATCTTTTGCCATGGTTGAGCTCCTTAATATAATAATCCTGAAAGATGGCACAGAACTGCCTGTAAATTCAGGTCAATTTCGCATTATAGGAGCCATTTTCAGTATCGTCAAGTTATGGTGATTAACAAAGCTCATCAACTTGACGTTGCCCCGCCGACAAGCTACGATGACGCCGCTTATTTCATCGTTATCCCCCCTCGTTTTCAGGAGCTTTCTATGACCCGTATTGCGATCATCGGTGCCGGAATTTCCGGTCTTGCAACAGCTTATGCCATTGAACAACAGGCCGCCCGGGATGGTTTTGAGGTTGAAACTGTTGTGGTCGAAAAAGAATCGCGAACCGGCGGGAAAATTCTATCGATTAAAGACGAAGGGTATTTATGTGAATGGGGTCCCAACGGTTTTCTCGATAATAAACCGATGACTCTCGATTTGTGCCGACAGTTGCAGATTGATCAACAACTCCTGCGTTCTGATGATAATGCCCGGAAGCGTTTTATCTACTCAGAAGAAATTCTTCACCAAATGCCGGAAAACGGTCTGTCTTTCCTGAAATCAAAACTGATTTCGTGGCCGGGGAAATTTCGGCTGGCTGCTGAAATTGTGATTCCGAAAAAAACGAGTATCTACGATGAAACTTTGGCCGATTTCGGGCGACGGCGGCTGGGGAGTGAAGCCCTTGAAAAACTGATTTCTCCGATGGTTTCCGGAATCTTTGCCGGAGATCCCGAAACGATGAGCCTGAAGAGTTGTTTTCCGCGGATACACGAGTTGGAACAGCAGTATGGTGGCCTGATCAAAGCAATGTTGCGATTGGCAAAAAAGAAGCGGGAAGAGATTAAAGCGGGAAAGGCGGTTGCCAGTGCTGCTGGTCCGGGGGGTGTTTTGACATCTTTTCGTGGTGGTATTCAGGAATTGACCGACGGGGTTGCCGCTGCTTTATCGGGCAAAGTTCTGACCGGGAGTGGGGTCGAGAAAATTACTCAGAAAGAGGGTGGTTTTCTTCTCGATCTGGAAAATGGTCAGCAGCTCGATGTTGATATGGTTGTGACTGCGGCACCGGCTTATGCCGTCGCGAATATGCTGGATGAACTCAACGATGAGAGCTCGGCTATTTTACGTCAGACTCTGTATGCGACGATGAACGTTATCTGTTTTGGCTATGATCGTGATCAGATCAACTTTGACCTCAACGGTTTTGGCTATCTGATTCCCAAAGCGGAAGGGCGTGATACTCTCGGGACTTTGTGGGATTCAAGTATTTTTGAGAATCGGGCTCCCGAAGGGAAAGTGCTACTTCGATCAATGATGGGGGGTGCTGCAAATCCTGCTGCTATCGATTTTTCGGAAGATGAGGTCCGGGAACGGACAATGAAAGATCTGAAAAAAATTATGAGGATCGACTGTGAACCTGAGTTTGTTCAGATTTTCCGTCATCGCCATGCAATTCCTCAGTATACCCGTGGTCACGCCGAGCGGTTACGGGCACTTGAAGCGTCCTTAGCTGATGTTCCCGATTTGATTCTGACCGGAAATGCTTTCTACGGAGTTGGCTTGAACGATTGTGTCAATGCGGCTAATCAGGCAGCGGATAAGGTGGTCAAGCGTCTGGAACTGCGTAAGTAGTTGACTTGCAATGTCAGGCTTCCTCAAATTCCAGAGCTGACTCAAGATCGTCCGCGTTGATTTGCAGCGGGGAATACATCAGGTAGCGTAATCCCCCTTGCTGTGGATTCTCAACGATGGAGACCGGTCCAGAAATTTCGGTGGTGATCTCCTCGTGGGTTTCACCCAGATTGATGATGACCCCCTCCTTGAGTAATCCAAGAACGTTGACCTTCGGGTTGGCTGTTGGGTGGTCTTCCTCGGCAAAATTGAGGAGCTCTTCAGCCAGTTCTTCACGTTCCGTATCCAGATTGACCTGCCGTTGAGTCAGAATGCCGATTCGCAGTTCAATGGCCTCGCGTAAAGCTTTCCGCTGATTTGTCAGCGGTTTTTTGTTGAGTGACTTCAACGTCGTGCTGATTCTTTTGAGTTGTGAAACAAGGCTTTTAATCTGATTGCGCAGAAAATTCAGCCGATCGGCTTCGGGGAAATAAATTCCCGAGGTGACGCTAGTTTTTGATCCTACCTGCGCCCCGAGAGTTTTGACTTCGACTCCTTCCAGTGCAACGATTTCACCGCCGGTAATCAACCCTTTTTCAACAACGACCCGACCGGTCGATTTAATAGTCGAATTACGGGTTTCGTGGGTGATAATGACATCGCCGTGACATTCCACGTTGACCCCGTTGAGGTAGCGGGCATGCAGGGTACTGCTGCCGATAATCTTCCCCCGACCTTTTCCGGCCATTGCCCCGACGGTGATTGGTCCCTCTGAACTGATTTCACATGCTCCGACAGCCCCGGTGACGTTGATTCCTTTGGTTGCAGAGATGTTGAAATCGTCAAGGATATCACCTTTGATATCGACAAAACCGTTAAAGCTGATATGACCGACTTTAAGATCAACATCACCATTGACGACAAATTCATCGACAACTGAGAGCCTATTGTTGTCAAAAATGACGCGACCCGCCTGCTGTGCGATGGCATGACCACTTTCTTCATCAATCTTGACGCCATTTCCGGCTCTGGTCTGACATGGTTTTCCTGCCAGGGGTGGCACAGCTTCGTTGGTGATGGTGTAACCTGCTTCACCGTCTGTTGGTGGGTGGACTGTTCCGATATGTTGATCGGGATTGACATTGGCGAAGGTTTGTACCTGTTTAAAGTCGATTTTCCCCTGTGCATCTTCAGCCCGGTCGGGGGAGTCCTCACCAGTGGCAACGATCAGTTCAAACCAGCCATCCTGACCGTGGACGGGAGGCTTGCCCTGAGCCAGAACAAATTGCTCAGGATCTTCACCTTGTGCCGCTTCGGTACAAAAAATCGCGACCTGTTCAAGATCGACAGTTGTGGTGATGTTGTGATTGCGTAAAATGGAGATGAGGTCGGCGGGAGAAATACTATTGGCGGTATCGTGGACGGTAATCGTACCGCGACATTCCAGCAGATTGTTGTGAGCTTCTATACGCAGGGTATAGGCATCATTGATGAATTCGCCGATCAGCTTGGCGCCAATATCGACACCTTGCTGAGCTGAGACTGCGGACATGCTTCTCCTATGGTGAATAAATAGTGATAATTAAATAATAACTCTAGCATGTATATCGGCTAACATGCTAATTTTCTTGAGTTAAAAATATGTTTTTCGCAAAAGGAATGAACAATGTCAGAACAGATTGAAAGTTTCAAGCGTGATCTTGCTGAAGTATGCTGGCGGGAGCTGAAAATCCATTTACAGCGCGATGCGATTATTACCGTTTCAACGGCTCTTGATATCATTACTGTTGCCGAGGCGGTTGCCAATGATAATAAGGCTGC
>JAMOPE010000043.1 GCA_027064785.1 Geobacteraceae bacterium | reverse complement strand
AGTCGTTTTTATCGTGACTGAAAAAGACAAATCCGGCAAAGAAACCATCGTTACTTCTACCGCCCTGCCATCAAACCAATTTATTGCCACAGAGCCCGGAACATATTCTATAGAGGCAGAATATAAAGGGAAAACTGTTACCGCAACTATCACCGTAATCGAACAATCCGATCCTTTGACTGCAGGGAATATTCCCTCAACAAAAGATAAAACCCTCGAGTTGGAGCAACTGCAAATTCAGGCGACACAGCTCGCCACAAATATTTGTACCGACGGTTCAACCGCGATGTCCAATCTGGATGCCATGAGGGCCTCTATCGATGCGGCACAAGGACACTTCTATTCCTATGAAAAATCGATACAGGGTGCGGTTAAAACAGCCCGAGACCTCGAATCAATCGAAAAATCTCTGGCTGAAACCCATCAGATCGCTGAAGAACTGGCAGCCAGCATTGGTGATGATTCGTCCCTTGCAGGAGTACGGCGGGAAGTCGTCTGTCAGGCGGCGGCAGGATTAAAGAGTTGCGACAGTAATTCTGAGCGGGATCGTTTAGTCGCAGAAGCAACAGCTGCCCACGTTGACATCAAACCCACTTTTGAGCGGGCACGTAAAAACTCTCTGGAACTCGAAGGACTTAATGGCCAGGCCAAAGAGAAGTTGGAGAAACTCACAAGAGCACAACAACTAACAGTTTCCGTCGGGGAGATCCCCCCGGAGCTGACAGCAGCAAAATTGAGTATTGACCAGAACCTGAGCTCGGCAGAGACATTACTGACCATAGCAACAGAGTCCAAGCGTCCATCGTTGACAGACCTTGCAACAAGAGCGGATGGATTTGCAACGGAGTTAAAAAAGGAACTTAAGCTGCCTGAAGAGGGAGGTCTACGGAAAAAAGCCGATGAGGTTCTCGGTCAAATTTCAGCCCAGACAACCAAGGCCGATGGTTGCCTTGAAAATCCAAGAACTCGGCTCGCTGCCGAAAAAGCATATGCTGAAGAGTTTCTGAACCACTATTCAAAGCTCGAAATTAATGTCAATCGCATTAAGAGGGCCTTCTCGGCTGATGGAAAAAGCCCACTGTTTTCCTCAGCTCTCGAAAAAGCCAACCTGACCGACTTTTTAGTCTCGATGGGAGATGGATATATAAGAATCTGTGCTGAACATCTGGTCATGGCAAAAGCATGTATGAATACCGTGGACCAGTTGAGTATGGTTGATTTCAGTTTCGTCATGCCAAATATTATCGGAATGTCCTGTCAGGAAGGGAAGAGTGCAGTCGCATCCAATCAGGTTAATTTTCAGGTTGTTTCAGCGGGAAAAGCACCTCTCCCCGACTGGGAATACTGTGTTGATGCAACCGAACCCGCAGCAGGGGCAGACGTTGCCCTTAAAGGAGAAACCGTCCTTATTCAATGTTTCGAGGAACTCGATATCCCCGCATACCTTGCAACGATTGATTGCAGCACTCTTCCCGGAGCAACCGCTGTCTACGATTATGGCCAGAAAGTTGGTGTCTGTGACTGCGTCAACGGAGTGGTCTACAACTCTTCGCAAACCCGCTGCATCAACTGCGAAGAATACCACCAAGGCATGCTTGGAGCCTTCACAGCCGGGGATCTTGATACTGCTCAGGCGTGGGTCAATGAATCAAAAAACTGCGGCTGGGTCTCAGTGGCTCAAGGTCAGATCAACGAGGAGAGGCACCGGCAATTATGCGCCCGCATTACGGAGAACATGGAAGCTGCCTGCCGGAACAATAATGCCCGTGCGGCAAATGGATTTCTCGGGGAAGCCAGCAGCCAACAGTGCTCTGTCTCACCACAGCTCTACCACCAGGTCGCCACCCTTGTTAATGCTTACAATCAGAGGGTACGTGAACAGCAGGCACGGCAGACGGCCCAGAACCAGCGGAATATGCAGAATATGTTGAACCTGATCGCTCAAGGAATTAATGCGGCAACGCAGGGTAATCAGCCGAACAAACCGTCTTCTTCATCGCAGGGATATAGTGAGGATGGTTTTGGAATCGGTTACAGCACCGGTTCAAATAATAGTAATAGCAGTTCGAGCTCATCGGGAAACAGCTCCGGAACGAGTAGTAACTCCAATAGCAAATGCAGCAAGTGCCCAGATAGTATCTGTATTATGGGTGTTTGTGCTAAAAAACAGTGAGGGAAACAATGAAGAGAATTCTATGGTTTTCAATTGTCATACTGATGATTTCAGCTCTTCCTGCTTTTTCGGCACAGCCTGTCGTTTCGGGGAAAATTATCGATATTCTCGATAACGGAATCATCACAATTCAGCTATCCAAAGGGCATCATCTCAGGGGAGGAGACACTGTCAGCCTAACCTACATGGCAGGATCATTGCCGATGGCGATCGGGGAGTATGAAATTACGACCACGACAAATGTCATCTGCCTAGCAAAACCATTCGTCATGAATATGCCCCCGAGCAACGGAATGGTCGTTGAAATTGTCCCCATAAAGAAGTCCGGTCAGGGCAGCTTCACTCAAAAACCTGCAGCCGTTCCCTCTCCGAAAAGTCCAGCGATAACAGTAAGCCCAATTGAAATCATCGGATCAGTCACAGCAGTCAACGGTGACGAAATCAGCGTAAAAACTATCAGCCACGGTACACCACAGGTTGGCTGGTTTGTCGATTTGTTTTATGTCACCAGTCAGGGAAAAGATCTTCCTGTTGGAACCTGGAAAATACAATCCGTTGCGGGAAAAACTCTCACCGCCACAAAAATCAAAGGGATGGGGAATGCCAATAAGAAGCTGAAGGCGGTCATCTATAACAAGAAAAAATCCACCCCCTCACAAGCGGCGATCCCTCCCAAAAGGACTCAGGCAATAAGTGCTCCCTTTGCCGCATCACACAAAACCACAGCAGCTTCAAACAGGAAGCCCCGGTCTCAGCCGGTTCAACTTCTCGGACAGACAGCCCCGGGAAAGATTGCGCCGAATCCCCGCCGAACTCCACCGCCGCCACCTGGGGTAAGAAAAACAACAGTAAAAAAGACAGTAACTAAACCGCAGGACCCTAGAGTTGTTCAGCTATTAAACCAATTGAAAAGTACAAATTTACGAGAAAAACGCACTGCAGCAAAAATCATTTCACGAGAAAGCTTTAAAGATTCAACCATTTATAATCAGGTTGAGAAAGAGCTTCTCAATGGTTATCGAACAGCACGCGATAAACTGGCTGTCGATACAATGGCCTGGATGTGCAAGGCCCTTGCATCATCGAAAAATCATAAATATTACGATACCGTCTACACCGTTTCTCGAAAAGCTAAGAGCAGAAAAGTGAGGAAATATGCCAAGAAGTCGCTAAGACAGCTTAAATAATGCTGCCAGAGGATTAATTTTGATAAAATTTCTAAAATTTTTCGGGATTTTTTACTTCCTTATAAACCTTGCTGTGTTTGCCACAATCATTGTGTTGGCACTCAGTTCGATGGGGACAGCCCCCTGTTCTCCGGGCTGGATCTACCTTGCTTTTCCGGCAGTGGGGATGATCTCCAGCTACTGGATGTGGACCGGAAAATATAGTTTAAGCAAAAAGGTGGTCATCGCCTTCAGCCTCTTCTGTTCCGCCACTATTCTTGCCATAATTTTTATTGCTATCCCGCAAATAAAAGCACTAAATGCGAAACAGGTAGAAAAAACGCAAGCCGTTCAACAAAGCCTGCTCAATAAAGAAGTGGAACGTCTGTTTATGGGAGTCTACACCAACGATATCGCAATCGTCACTGAACAGCTTGCCAAAGGAGTCAATGTTAACGCAAAAAATGAAACTCAACAAACGGCCCTGCATGTGACCCAAAGTCCTGAGATTGCACAGCTGCTAATTGAACATGGCGCCGATATCAATGCTAAGGATGACCTGGGAGCAGTTCCCATCTTCAACAAAGAGTTACCGACGGCAAAAATTCTATTTGCTGCTGGAAACGATATCAATATCCGTAACGAGAAAGGAAACACCCTGCTGATCTGGTGGACATATTCAGGGTATCTGGAAGGGATAAAATATCTGGTTGAGCACGGAGGGAATATCAACGCCTGTAATATTGACCGTCATAATGCCCTCGATATTGCTGAGCACTTTCAGCCCAATAGTGACACGCTGAAATATCTGCAGACTCTAAACATTCAGCCTTGCTCGCAAACCACCATGCACTGAAAGTGCATGGTGGTTTGAGTCGGGACTGAAAGTCCCTAATAACCAAAATCTTTCCCTCTCCCTCGG
>JAMOPE010000042.1 GCA_027064785.1 Geobacteraceae bacterium | reverse complement strand
GCCCCGGCAACGGCTTCCCGATCGATTCAAATGTCCGGCGGCCCATCACCAGCGTGTGCCCCATGGTGAGTCGTTTGAAACGCTGCAGATCTTCCGGCAGATCCCACGGCAGCTGACCATTCTGACCGATCACCCGGTTTTCTGCCATCGCGACGATAATTGAGATCAGCAACATTTCACTCCGTCATCCGTTGAAACAACTTTCCCCGGGCGAACCAGATAACGGTTGAAAAACGATTGGGGTAAACCTTTGATGAGCTTCGCCAAAATGAAAACAACCAGCAGAGAAAACAGCAGCCGACCCCAGAAAATCCCCGAAATATGGGCACCCAGAACCATCAGCAGCAATGTATCTTCAAAGATGCTGTGACAAAGACCCATCAGTGCCACCGAAGAAAAAATATCCTGTTTGCTCAGCCGCCCCGATTGCGCCTCACGGATAATCAGTCCACCACCATAACTCAACCCAAGTGTCATCCCAATGATAGTGATCGGAGCCGCTTCGCGCCCCATGCCGAGAAGGGCTAGAACCGGTTCCAGCAGACGGGTCATCAGATCGCTGATCCCCAGTTTTTTCAGCATCAGCAGAAACGCCATCAAGCCGAGAATAATAAAAAAGATCATCACCATGGTCTGAACTTCAGCCACCAGCCAGGCACTCCAGGTTGGATCAATCTTTTCGGGGTTCCACAACGCCTGATTTGGCTGCTGCAACGTCCCGCTCAACTGGTAGCAGTGGTAGAGGACCCAGCCGAGGACAAGTGCCCCGCCAATCCTCAGCAACGCCATGGCACGAAAACGGGTTCCCGCTTTCTGGGCAATCCGTAATTCAACCGGCAAGCCGTGAGCCACCAGAAGCATACTCCCCAGCACCGTCACCTGTGCAACGGTCAGGTCAAGACCCGGAGCAACGGCAGCAAACACCACCATCCCGCCATAGATACTCGTCACCATTGCCGTCGCCCAGACCAGTCCCAATTGTCCCGGCAGACCAACCAACTCCATCACCGGCTGCAACAACAGTCCGAACTGATCAACCAGCCCCCACTGTTGCAAAAAACGGGTCGCAATACTGATCGGGATAATGATCTTGAACAGCTCTCCGGCCGTCAAAAGAGCATCGCGAATCAATTCAAGCAACGCCGTTTTCAGGCGCTGGATGGTTCCGGTTGCTGCGGTCACAATCTAGCTGTCCATATTTGACTGCTTGGCTGTCATCTCACCGATCACCAATTTAAAAACAGCGGTTGCCTGAATCATTTTGTCGGAATAACTGAAATCGGCTTCGCTGTAATGAGCCATCATCCGGTCAAGCCCCAGTCGCTTCTCTTCTGCCGACTCAAGGAGGACAATTGTACCGGAGCCGACAACTGACTGATAACGGATACTCCAGTCACACGCCAGCTCCCCGGTGATCAACCCCCGGTCAAAAACAACGGTGAATGCAGCCTGACCATACTGACGTATCAGGTCGAGTTTTCGCCCTTCGGCAGCCGCATGGAAATAGAGGACCCCATCGTCATAACCATAATTCAGTGTGACAATGTAGGGAACAGGATCTGCAGTAAAAGCCAGCTGACAGACGGTCCCTTCCCGCAGTATTTTTTCGATCTCTCCCTGTTCGGTCATTGCTTTATCTTTACGTCGCATCTGCTAAAAAACTCCTACGTTGATTGAACTGGATAATCTCACTGTTCAGCCAGCCGCTGACCTGTTGCTGACACTGGCGGGAAAGCAACCGGGCGGTTGATTTTTCAGAGTATGATTGAATTAGTTGGATTTTACAACGCGCAATCGCTAACTTTCAACGCCTGCAACAAGCGTCAGGACATCGAACGAAACGAATAATCGGAGGACGTTCTTCAAGAATCAGATCGACAGGTCGATCTGTTTGTCAGCATATAGACAATAACCTTGATCGGAACGGGGATAAAGAATGACCCGGCGACCGCCGTCATCCACTTCACTGCCACCGACCAGGACGCTGATTGTGACAATGAAATTATGACCACTGCCACCTTCACCGGAATGGAACTCAAGCCGTAACCGATTTTTCTCTGTTATGTAGTAGCCCTGCGACTCGATTTTTTCGACTAAAAGTGACGATGGATCAGCCGCTGAAAGATGCAAAGGCGGAAAACAAAGATTATATTCGCTGAGGCCGGCGATAAAAACGGGGAAGAAATGATGTGCTTCCGAGAGCAGCCGTCCCGGTTGTAAATCGGGGAGAATCCCACCCTGAGAAATTTCTTCGATAATTTCACTCATCTCATCAACGGCAAAGTTCAGCTCCGCCAGTTGTTCCAGCAACTCATGTTCGAGAATTAAAAACCCCTGTTCGGTCAGTTCATTCACCGCCGTTATATAGTCGACCCGACCGATGCTACTGACATTCATCAGCTCATCAATCAACTTACGCATTGCCTCAAAACGCCGCCGGGCATGCTCACTCTTATCTCCGCGTTGTTCACTTTGCGATTGGGGATTCTCATCCTTTGGACGTTGCGGGTCAATTCGCGGATAGGGGGGAACCGGTTCAACTTCACGGTAGGGCTGATAAGCCTGAGTGCCGCCAACTTTCAGATGGGTTGCCATAACGTCAATCCTTCCATGGATTCATTTCCGGTATCAGTTCAATCCTCTACTTTGCTAGTCCTTCTCTCTTTTGTCGGCTGTCGGCGGGAAAATCTTTAACCTGCGACATCGCAACAATTTGACATCCTTGACAACTCTGATTACTTTGAAGGCGGGGATAGCTGTAAAAATGACAACAGGAGCTTTTGATGACTGATAAAAGGGACCATCGTTCGCCACTTCCCGACCGGGCTGAAACCGAAAAGCTCTACACAATGTTACGCCCCGATTATGAGCTCATCCTCCAGGAAATTCATCGGCAACTGCGCACCCTCGCCGAACAGTCCGGGCTGGCGGTCACCATTAAATACCGGGTCAAACGCTTTAATAACTATTGCGAAAAGCTGGTGAAACTGAAAAGGCTTCAGGGCAATGAAATAATCCAGATCACCGACCTTCTCGGTATCCGGATTGTCTGCCCGTTTCTTGAAGACCTTGAAACCTTTGAGCAATTGATCTCTCAGTCCTTCGAAATCCTCGAAATGGAACGGAAGGCCGAACAGCACTCATTCCGGGAATTCGGCTACGATTCAGTTCACCTGCTGATTAAAACCCGACCCCTCGATAGCCCCGAGACTCTCCCTTATAGTTGTCACGTCTGTGAGATTCAACTGCGGACTATTTTACAGGAGGCATGGGCCGAGGTGGAGCACGAGCTGGTCTACAAATCGGATATTGCCATGCCGAACTATTCAATCCGGCGTAAACTGGCATCGCTCAATGCATCGCTGACCCTCTCCGATCTCATCTTTCAGGAAATTCGTGATGACCAGAAAGAGATTCGTCGTCGCGGCGAGAAGTGTCGGCAGAATGTCGAGTCACTCTCGGGAGACTACGGTGATATTGATATCTCACAGCTCCCCGAGCTGGATGACTCCTTGCCGGAAGAAACCGATATCCCCGAACAATTACCACCGGGAAAACTGGAAAAGCTGATGCTGAAAGCCCTCGAAGCTCACAGCAATAGCCAATTTCGGCAAGCAATCGACATCTATTCTATCATTCTGCAAAAACAACTTGACCCCGCTATCGGATCGTTAATCTATAACCATCGCGGCATGGCACTGTTTGCTCTGGCGGAATACCAGCAGGGAATCGAAGATTTCAACAATGCACTTGAACACAATGAAGAGAATACACGTGCCTGGATCAATCGAGGATTAGCATATCGGGTGCTGGAAAAATTCGACCAATCACTGGAGGATTATGATAAAGCGATTGAGATGGCGCCCCAGCAGTATGAAGGCTACTGGGGACGCGCACAGACCTGTTTTGAAATGAAGCTCTACAGCCGGGCATTAGCTGATTGTCGCAAAACCCTTGAACGTAATCCCAGCTTCAGTCCCGCTTTAGAGTTGGAAAAGACGTTGCTGCGAAAGCTCTTTTAACTCTCTTCCCGGTGGACCGCAAAGGCTCCCCATGCCTGATCAACCGGCATCAACTCGATCGCATTGATGTTGACATGGGCAGGACGGTTAACAATCCAGAAAACAGTCTCTGCAATATCTTCTGCCTGCAGTGATTCTGTACCTTGGTATACCTTTGCCGCCTGCTCATCGTTCCCCTTAAAACGGACATTGGAGAATTCGCTCTCAGCCATACCAGGGGCCACCAGAGTCACCCGCACTTTTGTTCCGATCAGATCGGCACGCAAGTTCCGGCTGAACTGCTGGACAAACGC
>JAMOPE010000041.1 GCA_027064785.1 Geobacteraceae bacterium | reverse complement strand
CTCTTCCCGGCTGAAGACCTCACCCGATTCCAGCTTCAACATGACCCGGCAACAGATAGCCGTAGAATCTTCATTGAACGCAGTCCGCCAGAAACTCCGCGCCGGAGGGAGAAAAGGCTCACCCCCATCCTGCTTTTGGTTGAATGTCGCAAAAAATCGGCCACCTTGCCTGCGGCTGGGGACAAAGGTGAAATAACCGTCATGTTCAGTGCCAGCTTTGACGGAGAAGGAGTTTTCCCCGGGATCATCAGCCTGCATGACAAAATTATCCAGCCCGGAGCGGAGATAAAACAAGCGCGTCAGCCAAAACCAGAGAGAATTATCCCGGCTCAACCCCTGGGTTTGATGTCCGCGTGAGAACATCGCCCTTTCCCCATCCCCCAGAGAAAGATTGACCAAATCATCACCAAGCTGATTGAGCCCTTCCGGAACCAAAGATGCCGCCACGTCCCGAACATCAACCTGTCGCCGGGATAGAAATCGGGTTTGGATAAAACCAGCGGTTAACGGATCAGTTTCCACTGCCAGCATAAAATCTACGCCGGTAGCGGTTATTTTCCCTTCCTCCGGTTCAACATTAAGGGACAAGGTGCTGTTGCTTGCAGGAGAATCATACTCGTCGTACAGGCAGGCTGCGATATCAGACCAGAGGGAGTTTTCAAAAGAAAACGGAAGGGGCTGTAGCTGCCCCGCTTCATCACCTTCCAACAGCAAGGAAATCGCCACAGCAGCCAGATGACTGCAACAATTCCCTTTGGCCTGTTTTCGGGAGCAACAGGTACAGTAGAATCGATCAAGTTTGAATTTTCGAATCTTCCCGGAACTTTTGGAAAACTCGAGCATTGCCGTACCATGAGAGGTCTTACCGTTAAACAACCCACCGCCAAAATTCCGGAAGAAAAGCGTTGCTTGCAATTCCGCCGATAAAAGTTCCCAGCCCGCTTCCAGATCTTTTTCTTTAAACCAGGGGCTAAGGGCATTTTTATAGGAAAAAGATAACCGTTTCATAGCAATTATCCAGCAGAATATGGAGAGGAATTATCAAATCAGAAGCCATAAAACTTTTTAGTCCCTTCTCGTTGCTTTTTCTATCATCACTATCTTTATATTCACACCAATCCCCGATCTGCCAAGCTGACATATCCCCCGTTGCCGATGATGATGTGATCCAACACCCGCACCCCCATCAAATCCCCTACCTGTTTCAACCGCTCGGTTATTTCGATATCTTCGCGGCTGGGCGTCGGGTCTCCTGATGGGTGATTGTGGACAAACAGGACTGCTGACGCTGATTCCTTCAAAATCGGAGCAAATACCTCACGCGGGTGGACAATACTGGCGTTGAGACTCCCTTCGGAGATCTGGACTTCACGAATCAGACGATTTTTACTGTCGAGGAGTAACGCAAGAAAAACTTCCTTGCGGTAATCACTCAGCCGTTCATGAAAATGGAGGAACGCGTCCTCTGCTCGACAGTAAGCATCCCCCGGTTGAATCCGCTGATCGGCAAAGCGCCGGGCAATTTGAAATAATGCCTGAATTTCAGCCGCTTTGGCGGGGCCTATTCCTGCCTGCTGGCACAGCTCGGTGATACTGGCAGCCGCCAGCCGACGCAGAGAGCCAAACCGGCTCAGCAACGCCCGGGCCAGATCGACGGCACTCGCTTTAGTTGCTGAATCACCGGTACGGATAATCAATGCCAAAAGCTCGGCATCGGTCAGCGTTGCGGCACCGTTGGCAAGCAGTTTTTCACGCGGCCGCTCATCGGCAGGCCAATCTTTGATCCGTTGCATCACGTCCCCCTTCCTAATAACGATCTGATTTTATTAGCTTCTATGCCATCTCCCCAAGAGAGATGATCGGGGTGCCAACAAGTGCCCCTGTGAACCTACGATCATACCTACAAAACCCCTTTTTCAGCCAGTAATCCGGCCACCGCATCGGCAAGTTTTTTATAACCGTGACCATTGAGATGAACCGGATCATCGGGGCTGCTATAGCGGTTATCAGGCAACAATTCAGCCAATGTCCCCGACAAAACCGGGACATTCAACTCTTCTCCCAGCTCTTTATATAAAGGGAGATCCTGCAGCCCCATCCCCAGTTCAGGGACAGCGATCAGCACAACGCCCGCCCCTCGATTCTGAGCAATTTTGCACATCTGACCGATATTCTGCCTCAGTGCTTCTCTGTCGAGGTGCTGGAGGATATCGTTCCCACCGTGGCAGATAATCACCAACGCAGGCTTATATTTCTCGATCACCCCCGGCAGCCGTTTCAACCCTTCGGCACTTGTTTCCCCCGGCAACCCGGCGTTGACCACTTTGCGCCCGATAAAACGGTGCAAATGGGCAGGGTAACTCAGCTCCGGCTTATCCCCGACCCCGGAGGTCAGACTGTCACCAAAAGCAACAACCACATCGTTGGGACGCAGAAACGTCAATGATCCATCATTTTGGCCATCACATGCTGACAACAACACAACCAATAACAGGATAGAAAACACTTTAAGCAATGACTTCATTAAAAACCCTCATTTTATAGATAATCTTCACTAAAAAACTGTCCAACTTCACCAAAAACATCGTCACTGTGACCACGCACCACTCTGGCAGGCGGCAATGACCGGAGAAACATGCGTCCGTAACCCTTTTTTACCACACGGGTGTCGAGAATCAAAACCACACCGCGATCATTGCGGTGGCGGATCAGGCGACCAAAGCCCTGCTTGAAACGAATCACCGCCTGCGGCACGGTATACTCCATAAACGGATCTCCGCCACGCTGCTCGATCGCCTGTGCCCGCGCTTCGAGAACCGGCTCGGTGGGAACACGGAACGGCAGCCGGGCAATAATCACCTGCTCCAGCGCCCGCCCCGGCACATCAACCCCTTCCCAGAACGAATCGGTCCCGAACAGGATACTCGTTTCATCTTCAGCAAAGCGTTTCAGCAGCCGGTGACGATTCTCTTCTCCCTGACGCAGACAACGCAACCGCTGTGCTTCAAGGATCGGTGCCAATTCCCCATGCACCTGCCGGAGCAGATAGTAGGAGGTAAACAGAACAAAGCTGCGCCCCTGACTGCACAGTAATGCTTTTTCCACCGCATCACGAACCGCTTCATTGAACCCCGGCTTGCCCGGCTCAGGAAGATCGGTCGGGATCGCGACCAGTGCCTGCTGCTGATAGTCAAAGGGAGAATCGAGGAGTAATTCCACCAACCGCTGCGGTTCCACCCGGTCAAGGCCGACCCGGGAGTGAAAATAGCCGAACGCTCCGGCAACCGTCAACGTCGCACTGGTCATCACCAGACTCTGAAACCGCTGATAAAGGGCCTGATTGAGACTTTCAGCGACTTCAAGCGGTGCCTGACACAAGCTGGTAATCAACCCTTTTTTCCGCCCGATGCGTCCTTCTCTCACTTCAACCCAGACACAGCTGTTTTCGTCAACCCCCTGAAAAGAACCGAGATCGGCGGCAATTCCGTCAAGACGTCCGGCAATCCCGCGCAGATCGACCAGGGTTGGATTCACTTTGTCGGCAACCAGATCGGGGAGTGCTTCCGTTGACCGCAGTAATCCGGAAATCCCGTCAATCAACTCACGGCATCCCAGCCGCAGCCGTTCAACCCGCTCACACGTTTGCTGCCAGATCTCTGTCTGCATAAATGCAGGAAGTATCCGGTGCTTCAGCTCTGACTTTTCGCTCACCGGTTGACCCAACGCTGCGGGAAGTTCCTCGGCGATACTCTGAAGCTCATCGAGTGCCTGATCAAATAACTGCTGGCGTTTGACCAGTAACGTTTCAATCTCACCATGCAGGGTTCGATAGAGGTCATCCAGTGAGTCGGGGAGTGCCTGCGATAACTGATCGAGAAGTCGCGGCAGTAGCCCCTGATTGATCTTGCGCGGGTGGCGCAGACGGTTCAGAACCCGCGAAAACGTAAAGCGGGTCAGTTGCGACGAAAAATAGCTGGTGGCGACATCTTC
>JAMOPE010000040.1 GCA_027064785.1 Geobacteraceae bacterium | reverse complement strand
AGCCAGCAGCATCGCTTTAACCCGTCGTTCTCCGAGAATGTAAAAACCAATAATTAAAAACAGAATTGAAGAGATGATAAATCCCAGCCACACCATTACCAAACCGTAGCCAAGCATCAACAGAACCAGGTAGATCGCTTTGCGCCATTCCATTCCACGAGTCTCTTCTCCGAGAGTTCGCTTCCCCTCTGGATCGGCGGTCGGCAAAATCAGAATCAACAGAGCAATAATAGCCCCCAGTACCGAGAGGGCATAAGGCATGGTTCGGGAGGTGAACACTTCATGCTGGGCCATAAAACTTAAAGGAATCCGGGTCGCCAGCAATCCATACGCTATGGAGAAAAGTAGCATAATCAGAGCTCCAAGTTTTTCCCGAACCATATCAAACCCTTTCTTTAAACCTGACTCAGTAAATGGGGGGGTGGTTAATAGCACAAGTCACGGGATCAGGTTAAAAACAAATCCCCCACAAAAACTGTGGGGGATCATTGAAATTATTAATTACTGGATAAATCCGAGTTGACGCATCATTCCACCAAGGTCTTTTTCCATTTTTTCAAGGAAAGCAACAAACTCAGGGCCGGGCTGATAGAAATTCTGCCAGCCACGCTTACTGCGGATTTCTTCCCATTGTGGAGTTGCATACATCGCTTTGAGGACATCACGATAAGCTTGTGCTTTTGCTTCGGGGAGTCCTGGGGCACCGAAGAAACCACGCCAGTTGGCAAATGTCATATCATACCCAGACTCTTTGACAGTTGGGGTATCGGGAGCCTGGGAAAGGCGCTCTGGAGAGGTCACGGCAAGAATTCTGACCTCACCCTGTTTGGCCAGGCCAATGGCCTCACCAAAACCGGTTGACAGAACCTGAGTGTCACCCGACAACAACCCGGCCATTGCCTTGCCACCCGCATCGTAAGGGATGTAAACCAGTTTCAGAGGGTCACCACCGGCAGCCTTAATAATCATTGCGGGAACAAGGTGATCCATTCCACCCCTGACAGAGCCACCAGCAATCTTCACCGAGCGAGGATCTTTTTTGAAATCAGCCAGAAGCTGGTCCAGAGTCTGATATTTGGAATCTTTAGGGACAACCAGAGCTGCATAGTCGGCAATGACTGATGCAATCGGAGTCAGATCACGGAAAGACTGGGGGAAAACACCTGTCAGTGAACGGATAATGATTGGAGTTGAATTAACCAGCAGTGTCCCCTGCTGACGTTTTGCCGTACTGATCAAGTGGTTCAGGGCTTTTCCTCCGCCACCACCTGACATATTTTCATAGGAAGCCTGCTCAATTAAGCCGGAATCACGCAGGGCCTTACCGACACCACGTGCAGTACCATCCCAGCCACCACCAGCGCCGCCAGGGATCAAAAAGTGAATCTCTTTAATTTTTTCGACAGCAAAACCTGTGTTGATAGGGATTGCCATCAGTATCACTGCCAAAATAATCAGCGAACGTCCCAACCAGTTTTTTTTCATCTCACTCTCCTCATCAGTCAGATCCCGACACTATTGCCGGACACACAATCAAAAACAGAACAGCTTTCTGATCGAAAATTTAACCTCCCTAGAGATGCTTGTAAATATTTGAAACATAATGAGTTTTTCCACCATAAAAATCATTTTGTTCATATTGTTCACAAGGAAAAATAAGGGTTAGGGATGAAGGGATCCTGATTAAGAAGATTCTACTAAAACTCAATTCAGGAATCCACTATACAGAACAACTGAAGATCAGTAGGATGAGTTTTTCATGGAGAGATCACAGATGCAAAATACGGCACCAGAGCAGCGGCGCAAAACCCCGATCAGCTTACAGACACAGATGATTTTGCTGGTCTGTCTTCTGGTTCTCTCTTTGACATTGATCGCCGGTGGTCTGTATACCGCAATGATTGGGGGGGCACTGGAAGAGCAAATCGGCAAACGAGCCCTGCAGGTATCAAAAGCTGTTGCCCAGATCCCTTTGGTTAAAAAACAGATTCTAAAACGCCATCCGGATGGCACACTACAAAACTTGGCCGAACATATCCGCCAGGAGACCGATGCAGAATTTATTGTTATCGGCAATCGCGACAGTATCCGCTTCTCCCACCCCAAGTCGGACCGCTTGGGAAAAAAAATGGTTGGTGGAGACAATACTCTCGCTCTGAAATACGGAAAATCTTACATATCAAAGGCGGTCGGAACTCTTGGCCCCTCAATCCGCGGCAAAGTTCCCATTTTTGCTGAAGATGGAAAAGTCATTGGCATTGTCTCTGTCGGCTACCTGCTCGAAGATGTTCAGGGAATTATCCGCTCCCATCAGTATAAAGTTGGAATGTTGATCGGGGTTTTGATGCTGTTGGGAATCTTCGGTGCAATCACCATTTCAAGCCGCTTTAAAAAGGCAATTTTCGGCCTGGAACCAGAACAGATCGCTCGGCTGTTTACCGAACGGGCAGCAATCATCGAATCGATTCGTGAAGGGATTGTCGCAATCGACCGCAATGCCAATGTCACTGTTGTCAATCAGGTTGCAATCGAAACTCTGGGGAAAAAAAGTGAAAGTGATATCATCGGTCAGCACATCAAACATGTCCTGCCGGGGGCAAAATTAAGCCGTATTCTAACCGGCGGAAAACAACGTATCGATCAGGAATTAAGTGTTGGGGATACAACAATGATTATCAATACTGTCCCCATGCTTGACAAAGAGCGGATCATTGGCGCTGTTGCCAGTTTTCGACGCAAAGATGAGCTCGATATTCTGGCAAAACAGCTCTCACAGGTAAAAGAGTACTCAGATATGCTACGCGCCCAGACCCACGAATACTCGAACAAGCTTCATACAATTGCCGGGCTTATCCAGATTGGTCACGAAAAAGAAGCTCTGGATCTGATTGGGCGAGAATCAGCAGGATATCAGGGATTGATTGCTTTTCTCGCAAAAGCAGTCCCCCATCCAGTCCTTGCTGCATTTATTATTGGAAAGTACAACCATGCTCAAGAATTGCGGATCGATTTTGAAATCGACCCGGACAGCCAACTCGTCGACGTTTCTCCTGATCTCAACCGGGAAAAAATCCTGACTATTTTAGGTAACCTGCTGGATAACGCCTTTGATGCCGCACTACAACACGAAAGATCCCCACAGGTTAAATTATCGATGACCGATATCGGCAATGATCTGATTTTTGAAATTGAAGATTCCGGAATTGGAATCACTCAGGAATTAACCGATAAAATTTTTGAAAAGGGATTTTCAACCAAACATGCTGACCGTGGTCAAGGGCTCTACCTGGTAAAAAAAGCTCTACAGGATCTCGGTGGACAGATGACCCTTGCCGACAGCAATATGGGTGGCGCACTGTTTAGTGTGTTTATCCCCAAGCAGAGGAATGGATAACTATGGAGTTAAAAGTTCTGATTGTTGAAGATGACCCGAAAATTGCTGAAATCCATCGTCATTTCACCGAGAAAGTCGCTAATTTCAATGTCTGCGGAATTGCCAACTCCCTCGATGATGCTGAGAAGATGAGTGAATTGCTTGAACCCGACCTGATTCTCCTCGATCTCTACTTTCCGGAAGGATTGGGGACTGACATCCTCTGGAAAATACGTGCCCGGCATCAGGCGACCGACGTTATCCTGATCACTGCAGCTAAAGAGTTGGAGACCCTTCAGGGGGCAATTCGGGGCGGTGTCTTTGACTATATTCTCAAACCGGTTATGTTTCCCCGTTTCAAAGAAGCTTTGGAACGATTTAAAGAATACCGAGAGCGAATAACAAAGGGAGCCACCCTAGATCAGGATGAAATTGATCGGTTACTCCATCCCTACAAAGATTCCAACCCCGGGGAACCTGACTATCCCAAAGGGATTGACCCACTCACCCTAAAAAAAATCTACGCCGTTTTCAAACAGGAGCATCCCGATGGGTTCAGTGCCGAAGAAGTGGGTCAACAGATCGGAGCCAGTCGGACAACAGCCCGCCGCTATCTGGAATTTTTAACCGTTCAGCAAAGACTCACAGCAGAACTTATTTATGGTGCCGTTGGCCGTCCGGAACGAAAATACTTTTCCATTTAATAACTGAGTTTTCCTGCGACCAGAAGTGAGCCATTGCCCGTTATTACCATCATGATCCGACAACTGGTACTGTTGTTTATTCAGTATTCTTTCGACAGCAACTCAAAGAGACAATCACCAGAATTGCCGTAACAACATAAAGCCCGAGCAACGAAACCTCCCTCTAAAAAAACACCGATCAATGGCGCGAAAAAATACTTTTCAATATCAGCAGCAGTAATCCTGCAGCAATCCCCTGCATTAAAATAGTATCGTTTACTATCCC
>JAMOPE010000039.1 GCA_027064785.1 Geobacteraceae bacterium | reverse complement strand
AAGACAAACAAGAAAAAGCTCATCAAGGTCGCCGAAGATCTGATCAGTTTTCATTACCTGTGTGCCGAAACATTACTGGCTGAGGATTGCCAGTCCGCCGGATATATTTCACAAAAAAAATGGCTTCAACAACACTGGCAACTGAACCCGGCAGTTCAGATTCAAAAATTCAACTATGCTCTGGAGGATCTTGAAACGGCGGCGGGAAAAACACTGGAGCAGCTGAAGAAACAGCTGGCAATTGAACCGGGACAGGCAATCTTTTTGCGGCAGCAGGGAGAAATTGTTATTGAAGCTCTGGATGATACCTTCGCCAACATGCTACTCGAAGCAAAACAGAAAAAGACCGGTCATCAACTGACAACAGGGATAGATCCACAACTCGCTGATGAATTGCTCGAATTTGCCATCGGCCAGGGATTGTTACTACCGGTTTAAATACTTGGCACGACAAAGATTTTATTTGAGCAGAAGATCAACAAACCCCTGATACGTCTGACGCTTGCGCTCCGAATGACCATACAGGGTCGAGGAAAAGAGTGCCGAAGCAGCATGCTCACCCAACATCGAAAAGAGTTGATAATCGATCGATTCAAGCTGCTCTTTCTGGATAAACAGTCGATAAATAGCCAGAATTCCGATCATCTGACCATGAATAAGCAACGGAATCGCAACAATCGGAGCAAGAATATCGTCTGAACCTTCGCTGATCGGCCCATCATAAAAATAATTCTCGCTACTTTCTGCCGCCTGACCAATCACCCCGTCGCCAAGTTTGATATCGGAGAAAATTTCATCATCCTCGAACCCTTCACCCGTTTCAAACTGGAGATGTTCGGTGGTTTTATCAAAAAGAAAAACGGCGAATTTTTCTGCACCAACAAAGTTAATGACGACTTCTTTGATGATCTCAAGGGTTTCTTCACGATCAAGGGTCGAATGGAGACGTGACGACGCAATATAAAGGTTGGTCAGGTTATTGTTGACGTCTTCAACCTGTACCAACTGGTTGGCAAAATCGAGGTTTTCCTGCTCTAGCTCGCCAATTCTTCGTAGCGCGTCATCCTGCTCAGTTCTCAATTGGGAACATTCATCTTCCAGCGCCTGTAGCCGGCGACTGAGGCGTTCATCAACACCTTCTTTCTTCAACTGCTCAACTTTTTTACTGCGGATCAGGTGGTCAAGCAGTTTTTTACTTTTTTGATCCGGGTAAATAAAATAAACACCGCAGCTACCGTCATCATCCTCGGCTTTACGCTTGATCCGCCCATAAAGGGTCAACGGTTCACCGCCCGCACCTTCTAGGCGCATTTCAACAGTGGTGTTTTCTTCGAGAGGAAGTTGCGATTTAAGGCAGATCCCGCTGGATGAAATATCTTTACTGGTCACAACGTGAAGATGGCCATTTTCCTGTAATTGAATCGGCAGTTTAACCTCAATCCGCTCGGCGGTTCGACGTTGCACATTTCCGAGCAGGCGCTCGACTTTTTCCCGGAGCTCCTGCTTGTTAACCGGCTTGGTGATATAGTCATCGCAACCGGCATCGAGACAGCTCTGAACTTCTTCGGGCTTTCCTGCCGCAGTGACCATCAAAATCGGCAATTTTTCCCACTTACTACTCCTGCGAATCAGCCGACACACCTCGTCGCCATTGATTCCCGGCATATAGTAGTCAAGCAACAACACATCGGGGGCAATTTTATCGAGACGTTGCAGTGTCTCTTCTCCTGAAGATGCGGTGATAAGGTCGTAACCACACCCTTCAAGATACGATCTTTCTAGCTCCAGAAACAGGTCAACATCATCAACCAGTAAAATTTTCGGCATCGACAGCACTCCTTAAAATATACAGATTAAGAGTACCTCAGAATATACTAAAAGTAAAGGCTCCTGCCATAAATTGACAGGAGCCTTCAGTGATAAATTCAATCATTTTATCGATGGATCAAGCAACCGCAGCAACATCCTGTCGATAACGGGGACGTTCAGCAATGAAATTAACAATTTCATCAACTTCGGGAATCCGACCGGCAATCCGCAACTGATCATCGATCAGAAGAGCCGGGACAACGTAAATCCGATTATCGATCATTTTGCGCGAATCACTAAACTGATGAACCTCAGCTTTAACTCCAAGCTGATTGAGTGCTTCGCGAACATTTTTAACTGCACCTTGGCAAATTTCCTGCTGATCCGGTTTACAAAGAATATCGATACGCATAATGTCCTCCTCGATTGAGGCTGTACTAAAGATGACCATTTTCGTCACATTATATACAACCTCAACGAATTGACAAGTATTTTAGTCATCTATTTACTTTTTTCCTTCATTCCAGAGAGTTATCCCTCCTCAACGAGAACGGTTAACTCTCTATCAACGGCATCAACCACAATCCGCGTCCCCTCTTCAATGTCACCACCAATCAGGGTCCGGGCAACTTTGGTTTCAAGCTGCCGCTGGATGTAACGCTTCAGCGGACGGGCTCCATAAACCGGATCATACGCCGTATCAGCAATGAAGTCGCAAGCGGCATCGGTCAATTCCAGTCCCAATCCACGCTCTTCCATCCGTTTTCGCAACTCTTCGATCAGCAGCATAACAATCTGCTTAATCTCATTTTTGGTTAACGGTTTGAAGATAATCGTATCGTCAACCCGGTTGAGAAACTCCGGCCGGAAACTCTGCCGCAAATCGTTTTCAACCCGCTGAAGAACCTCGGCCGGTATTTTACCGTCCTGTATTCCTTCGATCAGATATTGCGATCCAATATTCGATGTCATAATAATCACGCAGTTCTTGAAACTAACCGTCCGGCCTTTAGAATCGGTCGCCCGGCCATCATCGAGAATCTGCAGCAACACATTAAAGACATCGGGATGCGCTTTTTCAATCTCGTCAAACAGTACCACTGAGTAGGGCTGACGCCGTACCGCTTCGGTCAGTTGTCCACCTTCTTCATAGCCGACATAGCCGGGAGGTGCTCCCAATAACCGGCTGACCGCATGTTTCTCCATATACTCCGACATATCGATGCGAATCATGTTGTCTTCGCTGTCGAAGAGCGTCTCAGCCAGTGTCCGTGCCAGCTCGGTTTTACCGACACCGGTCGGACCAAGAAAAATAAACGATCCGATGGGGCGCCGCGGGTCTTTAATTCCCGCCCGGGCCCGGATCACCGCATCGGCAACCCGTTGCACCGCCTCATCCTGACCGATCACCCGCTGATGGAGGATGGTGTCAAGCTTGAGCAGTTTGTCGCGCTCACTCTCGATCAACCGGGTCACCGGAATCCCCGTCCAACGGGCAACGATTTCGGCAATCCCGTCTTCGGTCACTTCTTCACGCAGCATTTTTGTTGTGTCATCGCTGCTTTCGATCTTTGCTTCTTCTTCGTGTAACTTCGCTTCAAGTTGCGGTAGCCGTCCATGTTTCAACTCGGCAGCGCGGTTTAGATCATAGCTCCGCTCGGCTTCTGCAATCGCCAGACGTGCCTGCTCAATCTCTTCACGCAGTTGCTGAACACTGCGGATGCCACCCTTTTCAAGCTGCCATTGCGCAGCCAGCGCATGCTCGTTGGCTTTCAGATCGGCCAATTCCTTCTGCAGGGTCGCTAACCGTTCACGACTGGCCTTGTCTTTCTCTTTTTTCAGTGCTGCTTCTTCGATTTCGAGCTGCATCAGCCTGCGGGTAATGGCATCGAGTTCAGCGGGCATCGAATCGATCTCGGTCCGGATCGTTGCACACGCTTCATCGACCAGATCGATCGCTTTATCGGGAAGAAAGCGATCGGCAATGTAGCGATGGCTTAACTCAGCCGCCGCAACCAGGGCGTTATCCTGAATTTTGACCCCGTGGTAAACCTCAAACCGCTCTTTCAACCCACGTAAAATACTGATCGTTGATTCAACATCGGGCTGCTCTACCAGAACCGGCTGGAAACGTCGCTCCAAGGCTGGATCTTTTTCCAGATACTGGCGATACTCATCAAGAGTCGTCGCTCCGATACAATGGAGTTCACCCCGTGCCAGCATCGGTTTCAACATATTACCAGCGTCGATAGCGCCATCGGTTTTTCCGGTCCCGACGATGGTATGAAGTTCGTCAATGAACAGAAGAATCCGTCCTTCACTGTCCTGAACTTCCTTGAGAACCGCCTTGAGACGTTCCTCAAACTCACCGCGATATTTTGCTCCGGCAACCAGTGCCCCCATATCAAGAGAGAAAACCGTCTTGTCTTTCAATCCCTCAGGGACATCACCACGGACAATCCGATGGGCCAGACCTTCAACAATTGCTGTTTTTCCAACCCCCGGCTCACCGATAAGGACCGGATTATTTTTAGT
>JAMOPE010000038.1 GCA_027064785.1 Geobacteraceae bacterium | reverse complement strand
ATGGCTGCTTGGCCAAATCTGCGAGATGGTGGGCCGTCTTTCCATCCCTGCCCAGGGAGATGATCTGAGGCTGCGGCGGATCAACCGCATCCGCACCATTCGGGGCTCTCTGGCTATCGAGGGCAACACCCTTTCCGAAGAGCAGATCACCGCAATCATGGACGGCAAACGGGTGGTTGCTCCTCCCCGGGAAATCCAGGAGGTGCGCAACGCCATTGAGGTCTACGACCGGCTGGAACAGTGGAACCCGTACAGGGAAGCAGATCTCCTGGCTGCCCACGAAATCATGATGCGGGGCCTTATGGATTTTCCAGGCCGATACCGTACCGGCGGCGTGGGAGTCATGGGCAGGAATGAGATCATCCATGTGGCCCCGCTATCCAGCCGGGTGCCAATCCTGATGCGCGATCTTTTCGACTGGCTCAAACGCAGTGAGCGCCACCCCCTTGTGGCAAGTTCGATTTTTCATTACGAGTTCGAGTTCATCCACCCTTTCGCAGACGGTAATGGCCGTATGGGGCGGCTCTGGCAGACCCTGATCCTTGCCAGGTGGAACTCCATTTTTCTCATCATCCCGGTGGAAAGCATGGTGCGCGCCCGCCAAGAGCAATATTACGAGGCTATCGGAAAAAGCACAAAGATAGGCGACTGTGCGCCATTCGTGGAATTCATGCTTGAGGCGATCTTTGACATCATTGAAAATATTGGTAGCGACCAAGCAACCGATCAAGTAACCGACCAAGTTAAACGCCTATTGCGTTTTATGGATGAAACATTTATGTCCGCCGCTGAAATAATGGCAGGACTTTTGCTTTCGCACCGGCCTACCTTCCGGAAGAACTACCTGCGCCCGGCCCTTGAGCTGGGGTTACTGGAAATGAAATATCCTGAAAACCCAAGGCATCCAGGGCAACGCTATCGCCTGACACCAAAAGGTAAAAGAATAAAGGCCCTGTTGGGAGAACAATCATTATGAACACCGCCACCATTGTCCAAAAAATCTGGAGCTACTGTGATGTCCTGCGTGACGTAGGTGTGAGCTATGGCGATTACCTGGAGCAGCTCACATATCTGCTTTTCCTGAAGATGGCTGACGAATACGGCAAGCCACCCCACAACCGGGATATCGGTATTCCGAAGGAATACACCTGGCCGGAGCTGAAAAAGCGGCGGGGAGCGGAGCTTGAGTCCTTTTATGTAAAGTTGTTGCGTGAACTCGGCAGGCAGAAGGGAATGCTTGGCCAGATATTCACCAAAGCCCAGAACAAGATCCAGGACCCGGCCATGCTCTATCGCATCATTGACATGATTGACAAAGAGCAGTGGACCATGATGGGTACTGACGTCAAGGGTGAAATTTACGAAGGACTCCTGGCAAAAAATGCTGAAGACGTGAAATCCGGTGCGGGGCAATACTTTACACCCCGGCCACTGATCCGGGCAATGGTGGAATGCGTGCGTCCTGAGGTGGAAAAAACCATTGCCGATCCGGCCTGCGGCACGGGCGGCTTTTTCCTTGGAGCCTATGATTTTGTTTCACACAATTACCAGTTGAATAAAGCGCAAAAAGAATTTTTGAAGTTCAAGACGTTTTTCGGCAATGAAATTGTCGCCAACACGCGCCGCCTGGCTTTGATGAACATGCTTTTGCATGGCATTGGTGACATAGATGCTGAACCATCAATTGATCCCACCGATGCCCTGATCGCCCCGCCGAAAAAGACATTTGATTACGTGCTCACCAATCCGCCGTTTGGCAAGAAAAGCTCCATCACCATAACCAACGGCGAAGGCAAGGCGGAAAAGGAAGATTTCACCTATAACCGACAGGATTTCTGGGTGACGACTTCCAACAAACAGCTCAATTTCGTGCAGCATGTCCGCTCCATGCTGAAAACCACGGGCAAGGCCGCGATTGTTGTGCCGGACAATGTGCTCTTTGAAGGTGGTGCCGGTGAAACCGTGCGCCGCAAGCTGCTGGAGACCACGGACCTGCATACCATTTTGCGCCTGCCCACCGGCATCTTTTACGCCCACGGGGTAAAGGCCAATGTCCTCTTTTTCGACAACCGCCCGGCAACCAAAGAACCACAGACAAGAGAAGTCTGGTTCTATGACTACCGCACCAACATTCACCATACCCTGAAAAAGAAGCCGCTCCGGTTTGAAGATTTGCAGGAATTTATCGAATTATACAATTCGGCAAATCGACATGAGCGTAAAGAAACATGGCACCCAAAAAAGAATCCCGAAGGCAGGTGGCGCAAGTTCAGTTATGAGGAAATTATCAGCCGTGACAAGGCCAGCCTTGATATCTTATGGCTGAAGGATGCCAACCTGACCGATCTGGATAACCTGCCAGAACCGGAAGTGCTGGTTGAGGAAATCGTCGAAAATATCGAAACAGCGCTGGCAAGCTTTCGCGAGGTGACGAGTGAGTTGAACGGCGAACATCTGTAGTGAATAATCAGAAGGTAGAGGGCAAAAGCATTGTGTGCTTCTTGATGGATATAAATGACAAAATTACGAGAAACCCATAATTTGTTTATGGGGTTCTCGTATCAAGATCAAGCGAGGGTGGCAACCACGTCTATGATTAAGACTGGAGATTTGGGCTATGATATCACTGCGTGTGATATGGCAGCGGGAGTCGGTGAAAGGCTGTTTTGCAATTTCAAAAAGATTAACCTATCGGGTTAATCTTTTTTCTTGACTGGTGGCTGGTTTGGATATATCTTTTAAAAATAAGAGACTAGAAAAGTCCTTTAACGAAGGGGCGCAGCTTGAAAAGATACACGGGACCAAACGCGCGAAAAAAATCAGAATTCGCTTGATTGAACTCAGAGCTGCCGAAAGTCTTATGGATTTTTGGCCTCCAAAGAGCGGGCCGAGCCGATGTCATGAACTGACACAAGGGCAACGGAAAGGACAACTTTCGGTGGATTTGGATCATCCCTATCGATTGATATTTGTCCCTGACCACAATCCGGTTCCCAGACGAGAGGATGGTGGGCTGGACTGGTCCCAGGTAACCGCCGTTATAATCCTGGGGGTGGAGGATACACATGGCTAACAAACACACTAATCAGTACATACCAGATTATGTTGTCCCACCAGGTGAAGTCCTTGAAGATTATCTTGAAAGTCTTGGAATGACACAGGCCGAATTAGCAGCCAGAACCGGGCTGACCAAGAAAACCATCAACAAGATCATCAAGGGGAAGTCACCCATTACCCACGAGACCGCACTAAAGTTTGAGCGCGTTTTGGGCCGTCCGGCGCATTTCTGGAACAATATGGAGCGGCAATTCCAGGAAGACCGGATTCGTTTGGCGGAACATAAGCGTCTGGAATCGTATCTGGACTGGCTGAAGAAAGTTCCGGTCAATGCCATGGCCAAATTAGGTTGGATATCTAAACACAGGAACAAATACGAACAACTGGAAACAGTCCTGCGCTTTTTCGGGGTAGCTTCGCCAGAACAATGGCACGAGGTATGGCAAGAGTATCAAGTTGCCTATCGTCAGACTCAACGCTTTGAAACCAGCGCTGAATCAGTGTCCGCTTGGCTGCGTCGGGGTGAAATTGAAGCGCGTGAAATCAGGTGCGCACAATTTGACAGAAAACGTTTTCTGGAAATTCTTAACGAGATTCGAGGGCTGACAAGAGAGTCGCCGGACATTTTTGTGCCTGAACTGGTAAAGCTGACCGCCTCTGCTGGGGTAGCCGTAGTTTTTGTTCCCGAACTTCCCAAGACTGGTGTTTTTGGAGCAACCAGATGGCTGAAAGGCAAGGCGATTATTCAACTAAGCCTGCGTTACAAGAGCAACGACCACCTCTGGTTCACTTTCTTCCATGAAGCCGGGCATATTCTCAAACATGGTCGGAAGGAAATCTTCATCGAGGGCAATGGTCTGAACGGAGAAAAAGAGGAAGAGGCCAATGCCTTTGCCCGCGACAAGCTCATTCCGCCAGTTGCTTATCGCCGCTTCCTTTCAACTTGGGATGGCCGTTCCTTGGAGCCGATTCGAAGGTTTGCCCAGAAGATCGATATTGCCCCGGGAATCGTTGTCGGTCGCCTGCAATTTGATGATCGCCTCCCCAAATCCCATGGTAACAAGCTCAAAGTTTTTTATCGTTGGAGTCAGGCTTCATGATTATTACGAGGGAAAGATTGAAAATAGTATAGAAGGCAGAAAGACACCCAACCCGTTTCCACCAGGGGGATAATCCTGGGCTGGAGACTCGGGTTATGACAACACCGCGTTTGATATGGCGGCGGGAATCGAACCCGCGCCTGCCTGCCGAAGCGTCAGCGCAGGCAGGTCTATTCTATGTTTGGGGAAAAT
>JAMOPE010000037.1 GCA_027064785.1 Geobacteraceae bacterium | reverse complement strand
AATCACCCCGATCATCAGGGCAACATAGGTGAAGATGTCTAGTTTAGGAGTTTTTTCAACCATCATAATGATGTCCTGTTACGTACCAAATGTATCATTTTTAGATTCTGCTGTTTCCCTCTCCCTAAAGGAGAGGGTCAGGGTGAGGGGGAACTTGTGTATCGCCCCCTCATCCGACCTAAACTATCCTGTATATTGAACTTTACGTTCTACATATTTGAACTGCAGAACGGTAATCAGAATAATCAGCCCCATCAAAACCACCGACTGCGCCGATGACGACCCCAGGTTCAGCCCGATGAAACCATCCTGATAAACCTTGTAAACCAGAATATTGGTCGAACCGCCCGGCCCCCCCTGGGTGACCGCATGGATAACACCAAAGGACTCGAAGAAAGAGAAGATGATCGTCATGACGGTGACAAAAAACATCGTCGGAGACAGCAACGGGAAAGTGATTGTCCAGAAACGTCGAAGCGGGCTGGCACCGTCAATGGCGGCAGCTTCGATCAGCGAACGGGGAATCGCCTGTAATCCGGCGAGAAAGAAAACAAAATTGTAACTGACATTCTTCCACGCACTGGCCATAACAATCATCAGCATCGCATTGGAACTGTTCAGCAACGGATTCCAGTCAATTCCCAGCCATTTTTCCATAAAGATCGCCACCACACCGTAAGAGGGGTGGAGAAGAAATAGCCACAGAATCCCTGAAATCGCCGGAGCAATCGCATAAGGCCAGATCAACAGTGTCCGGGTCAGCGTTGTCATTTTCAACACCCGGTTCGCCATCGTCGCCAGAAACAATCCGAAAGAAATCGAAACAATGGCAACCGACCCACTGAAGATCAGCGTCGTCACCAGTGATTTCAGGTAAAGAGGGTCTCTGAACAGGGCGATGTAGTTGTCGAACCAGACGAAGGTGGTCCGGAAACCGAACGGATCAGAGACCTGAAACGATGAGATGATGCCCCGGATTGCCGGCCAGTAGAAAAAAGTTAGCGTAATTACCACCTGCGGCAGGATCAATAGATACGGCAGGGAGCGGGTTTTAAAATAGGAACGTTTTATTATCATAGCAAACAGCTGCACCAGTCAGGGGCATCCTCTAAAGAAGATGCCCCTGCTGAAAGTGTGAAAATTATGAAACCGTTAAACGGAAATCGTGATTACTTGTAGATCCGCTCAAATTCACGCAGTTTGACGTTGCTTCGGGCAACAGCGTTGTCCATTGCCTCTTGGGCCGTTTTCTTACCACTCCAGACCAGCTCCAGCTCTTCGTTGATGATGTTACGAATCTGGATAAAGTAGCCAAGACGCAGACCACGGGAAATCTTGGTCGGAGTCCGGCGGGTCAGCTGCTTGATACCAACTTCCTGCAGCGGGTTCTCTTTGTAATAACCCTCAGACTTAAGCTGCTCGTAAGCATTCAGAGTAATCGGGAAGTAGCCGGTCTCTTTATGCCAGTAGATCTGGGACTTGTTTCCGGCAAGATACTTGAGGAATGCGGCAACCCCGGCATAATCTTTTTTCGGTAAACCTTTGAAAACCCACAGAGAGGCACCACCGATAATGCTGTTCTGCGGCTCTTTCATCCAGGATTCAACCGGCAGCGGTGCAACGTCCCACTGGAAATCGTGGACAGCTTTTTTCAATTTGGCGATACCACTGATCGAGTCGATATAGAGACCGGCATTCTGAGCGATAAACTCAGATTTAGGGCCTTGATATTTTTGACCACCATAGTAGAAACGCTTGTCGGCCATCCAGCTTTTAAGACGGGCGATGTGGTTGACAACTTTATCGTTGTTGATCAGCAGCTCGGTATCGAGTCCTTCATAACCATTGGCCTTGCTGGCAAATGGAATATTGTGGATCGCGCTGTAGTTTTCAATCTGAGTCCAGGACTGCCATGCGGTCACCAGACCACCCTTAACGCCCGATTTAACCAGCTTGGCGGTAATCTCACCCATCTGATCCCAGGTGATCGGCTCAGTTTTGGAAAGCATCGGGATACCCGCTTTTTTGAACAGATCAACATTGTAGTACATGACCGGAGTCGATGAATTAAACGGCATCGACATCAGGTTTCCATCAGCATTCATGTAATACGAAAGAACCGGTTGCAGATACTGTGACCAGTCAATTTTAAAACCATTGTCTGCCATCAGCTTGTAAACGGGATAGATCGCACCCGACATCATCATTGTCTGAGTACCAACTTCAAAGGACTGAAGAATGTGAGGCTGCTTGTGTGCACGAACTGCGGCAACACCGGCATTGACAACTTCGTCGTAAGCCCCTTTATAGGTTGCAATAACTTTGTATTCAGATTGAGAATTGTTGAATCCATCAACGATATTTTGAACAACTTCACCACGGGCACCACGCATTGCGTGCCACCAGTTAATTTCGATCGGTTTTGCAAATGCCGAACCGGCAAAACTGATCATCATTGTGACTGTAATTGCTAGCCAGAATAATTTACTCTTTGACATGATTACCTCCTGAGGTGGTTGAAAAAATTGAAGTTCATGTGACAATCTGGAACTGTGGCAGCCATTATTAAGTGCTTGCCAGAGACCCTTCGATAGTGCAGAGTATCTGGCAAAGGCAGTGGTAACAACAAGCTTCAAGTAAAGACTAATATAGGCCATTCGTCAATGGCTTTAGCATAAAAAGTATGTGAGATCCGAGTTAGCTTTTTAATTGTCTGGCGCACAATCATAACGCCGTTTCATTTTTTCCAACATAACAAAGTAAAAAAGCATCAATAGCTGGAGTTTTAAACATGGCCAACGTCATCCTCAAAGATATTTTCAAAAAATACGGTAAGCTCGAAGTCGTTCATGGCATTAATCTCGATATCAAAGATAAAGAGTTCGTCGTCTTTGTCGGGCCGTCAGGGTGTGGGAAATCGACGGTTCTGCGAATGATTGCCGGGCTCGAAGAAATCACCGCCGGAACCATCGAAATTGCCGATCGGGTGGTCAATGAGGTCGCGCCGAAAGACCGCGATGCGGCAATGGTTTTCCAGAACTACGCCCTCTACCCCCATATGAATGTCTATAAAAATATGTCGTTCGGCCTCACTTTGAGAAAAATGCCCAAAGATGAGATTGAAAAACGGGTCAGAGAAACCGCTGCGATGCTGGAGCTTGAAGACTATCTCTTCCGCAAACCGCATGAATTATCGGGCGGACAACGGCAACGTGTCGCCATGGGTCGAGCTCTGGTCCGCCGCCCCGCCGTCTATCTGTTTGACGAACCCCTGTCCAACCTTGACGCAAAACTGCGTACCCAGATGCGGCTGGAGATCAAACAACTCCACCACAAAGTGAAAAATACCATTATCTACGTCACCCACGATCAGGTCGAAGCGATGACCCTTGCCGACCGGATTGTTGTTATGCGTGACGGCTATATCGAGCAAGTCGGCAGCCCGATTGATATTTTCCAGCACCCCGCCAACGCTTTTGTCGCCGGATTCATGGGCTCTCCGCCAATGAACCTCCACCCGGCAGAGATTGTTGGTGATAATGGCAGCTTGAAACTCAAATTGAGCGACCGGTTGGAAGTCCCGATCCCGGAACGCTCCGAAAGCCAGATTCAAGTCGGTCAAAAAGTGATCATGGGATTACGAACCGAAGATTTGTTCACCGAATCTGACGAGCGACTGGGTAAAACCGCAGCAACATTCGCCGCTGACGGTGTCGTCAAAATTGTTGAGCCCCTGGGGAACGAAACCAACCTCCACATGGATCTTCAGGGAGCCAACCTGATCTGCCGTGCCGAAGGTCGCCGGATCTTTACCACTGGCGAACAGTTGCAATTGACTTTTGATCTGACCCACTTGCACATTTTTGATGCCGAGACGGAGAAGTCAATTTATTGATAAGTGCTGGATCTTTATAACCTGACAACTCATGTAAACCACCAATAAAGGAGAGAGAACCCATGGCCCATAGAATCAATGATGACGAATGTATCGCCTGCGGTGCCTGTGAACCAGTGTGCCCGGTGGAATGCATTAGTGCCAAAGATGATGACAAGCGGATTATTGCCGAAGCCGATTGTATTGACTGCGGTGCCTGTGCCGAAGTCTGTCCGGTAGATTGCATCGCGCAGATTTAAATTGTTATCTCCAAGCCCGGTACAGCCTTCATCTAATGCTGTGCCGGGTTTATGGATTGAACCGGAATCGGGAAAATTATTTTTTCGACATGCCCCCTCGGGGAGAGGGTGGCGCAAAGCGTCGGGTGAGGGGATATCCCGGCAACAACTGCCCCCTCATCCGCCCTGTCGGGCACCTTCTCCCCAATGGAGAAGGAAACAATGAGTAGCAACTGAAAGTC
>JAMOPE010000036.1 GCA_027064785.1 Geobacteraceae bacterium | reverse complement strand
GTTGCTCATTCCTATTGATATTTCACCTCTGAAAAGATCAATCATCAGCATAGCATATTTTTTGAAATTCTTGACATTGAGATCTTTCCACGATATGTTGTTACCTAGATAGCAACATAAAGGGGAGGCGTCATGTATAATCCAAATAGTATTCCGATCACAGCCTATTCAAACATCACTGACAAAGAAATATTCAGCTTTGAAGACAACTATGGCGCACACCATTATGAACGACTCAATCTGGTTGTTCGCCAGGCTAAAGGGTGTTGGCTGACCGATATCAGCGGTCGTAGGTATCTTGACTGCCTCGCTGCTTATTCAGCAGCAAATCCTGGGCACCACCACCCTAAAATTGTTCAAGCAATGACAGAAGCACTTTTAGGCAATTACGCATCGGTCATTTCAAATGTCGTTTATACCGATCCATTGGGAATTTTCCTCGATAAAGCTGCCAACTTTGCACCGCAGCTTGCACCACGCTTTGGAAAGAAAGGGAATAAAGTTCTACCAAAGAATGGTGGCGTTGAATCGGTTGAAACGGCCATTAAAATGATGCGTTACTATGGCTGGAAGAAAAAAGGGATTGAGGATGGTCAGCAGGAAATCATCATCTTCGATAATAACTTCCATGGCCGGATGATTACGGTTATCTCTTTTGCAACAACAAAAAAATATCGTGAGGGATTTGGTCCGCTAACCCCGGGATTTGTTTCGGCTGAATACGGTAATCTCGATGATGTCAAAAAACTTATCAATAAAAATACCTGCGGAATCCTTGTAGAGCCGATGCAGGGTGAGGGCGGTATGAAAGTTCCACCTGCTGGTTTTTTACGGGGCTTACGAGATCTTGCAGATGAAAATGACTTTTTACTGGTTTTTGATGAAATTCAGGTCGGTTTAGGGCGGACAGGAAAACGCTTCTGTTTTGAGCACGACAACGTTGTTCCTGATGGTCTTGTTCTGGGTAAAGCGTTGTCGGGTGGATTGGTTCCGCTATCAATTTTTATGACCAACAGTGAACTGATGGACATGGCATTTACAGTCGGTTCTGATGGTTCGACCTTTGGCGGGTACCCTCTGGCATGTGTTGCAGGGATCGCGGCTCTAACTGTTCTTGAAGAAGAAAAACTAGTCGAGAGCTCAGCAGCTCAGGGAGCTAAACTGAAAGCAGCCATTGAAAAGATCGCACAGCAATCTCCCCATGTGAAAGAGGTGCGTGGGCGCGGCTTGTTTATCGGCATTGAAGTCGTTGATGGTAATGCGATGGATTTCTGTCGCAAATTGCTCGAACTTGGTCTGATCGTTAATGACAGCCACGGGCACACCATCCGGATTTCACCACCATTGAATATCAACGATGAGGAAATTGCGTTCCTGATCGAAAGCTTGAAAAAAGTTCTCCTTTAGTGAGACATATAAACAGCCTCATGCCGCTGACGAGCATTCTCATCATATGCTTATCAGCGGCATTTTTTATGGTTGCTATTGAAAACCGATCAGGAAATTTTTGAAAAGTTTTTCTACCTGCCCCAGTGATGTATTCAGTCGGTGATCGCCAGCAATAAGATGAAGGGTACAATTGTTATCTTTTGCAAATCGGATTGAATGATCTGGGGAAATCACCTCATCTGACCAGCCGTGAACAATCTCTATTTCAGGGCAGGATGGACGATAGTCGTGAACTTCATATCCGGGGATAAACAGCGCTGGCGCCAACAGAAACAAACCCTTCACTGCAAATTCTGCAGCAGCAACCAACGAAACATAGCCTCCCATACTTGAGCCAACAAGAATGACATCATGGTTATTATTAATTTTAAGGATATTGAGTAAACGCGCAGCGCGCAGCTCAGGATCAAAGGTATCGGTATAATCGATACTGTCACACGTATGGTCATATTTATCTGCGATTCCTGCAAGACACTTGATCTTTTCACCCCAAGGGCCGCTCTCTTTACCGTGAGAAAACCAAACATTCATAAATACACCGATCTCTGTAAAATGTTATTCTTTACCGACATTCATACTGCTATGCGACTTATTATGTCACTTGTCTTTGCTAGTTTGAATTTATCAAAACAGTCAGCAGGGAGAGAATAGATGAGAGAATCGGGAATGGCAAGCTATGCTGCCTTGAGTGAAAAAAGTGTCGGGCGAAAATATGATGAACCTTTCAAAGATGAGCGCCTGGCTTTTGAACGGGATCGTGACCGGATTATCCACTGTGCTGCTTTTCGTCGCCTTGAGTATAAGACACAGGTTTTCGTCAATCACGAAGGCGATTATTATCGTACCCGCCTGACCCATTCCCTTGAAGTTGCTCAGATCGCCCGGGGAATTGCCCGCAATCTTCACTTAAACAGTGACCTGGTTGAAGCTCTGGCGTTGTCACACGATTTGGGACATACACCGTTTGGACATACAGGAGAACATGTTTTAAGTCGTCTGATGAAGAACTATGGCGGGTTTGAGCACAACCAGCAATCACTGCGGATTGTTGAGGTTCTTGAGCAGCGTTATCCCGGTTTTGACGGTCTCAATCTCAGCTGGGAGGTGAGGGAGGGCATCATCAAACATTCATCAGCCTACGATAAAGCGGAGATTGCAGCAATTCAGCCCTACGCACCTGAAGAGCGGGCTACGCTGGAAGCACAAATTATCGATCTAGCCGATGAAATTGCCTACAATAATCACGACATTGATGATGGTCTCAAGGCGGGGTATATCTCATTAACTCAATTGTCCGAGGTTGAGTTGTGGCAAAAGACGTTTTTAAAGATTGGTAAGAAGTTTTCCGGGCTTGATGAGAAGCGCCACATTCTTCAAACCATCAGCTATCTGATTGGCGAGTTGATTCACGATCTGGTGCGCACGACAGTCAATAATCTGGAACGTTATCAGATCAAAACTCTCACTGATGTTCGTACGCACACAACCAATTTGGTAAGCATGAGCCCCGCAATGGAAGAACTGAACCGTGAATTGAAAAAATTCCTTTTTAGCCGTCTCTATCGGCACTTCAAGGTAGAACGGATGCGGGTTAAAGCTGAACGCTTTTTGACACTGCTGTTTGAAAATTATATGGAGAACCCGACATTACTACCGGAGCGTCACCAACTGAGGTTTGAGCGGTATGGGAAGGAGCGGGTTATTTGTGACTACATTGCAAGTATGACCGACCGTTATGCGCAGGATGAATATAAGCGCCTCTACGAACCGTTTGAACGGGCATAGGGGTCGTTTTGTACCCAGCGGCGCATCGCTTTCAGTTCGCCGTAAGTTAATTGGGGGCGGAAATAGCTTGCGGCCCGTTCGCGGTAATCATTTAAAAACGGGTGATCTTTGCACAGATCTGCGATTTCGCGTTGTGCCTGAGGGTCATCGATGAGCGTCTTAAAATCTTCAGCGAGGGTCATTACCTGCTTGATTTTACGCCCGAGAGTTGCCCCAACCATCACAATTGATCCAGAAAGAAGACCTGCCAGAATACTGCCAGATAAGGGCTGGTGCATTGTCAAATTGAGGATGAAAATAACCGCAACCGATGTGGCAGCAGCAATAATCCCGGCAGAAAAAATATCTCCCCGATTAAGGCGACTCCTTGTTGCCGTCGCAAGGATAATGGCACAGAGGGTACTCAGTCCGACAGCCGCCATAATTGCGTAGCCCGACAACATCTGAGCAAAGTAGAGTGCGATAAAAAGAAATGCGTGAAAAACATCAGAAATACAGGAGTATTTAATCAGTTCTTTACGCATTTCTTTAACTTTATTCAGTTCTTCTTTCAACTCGACACTGGTCAATGGTTCGCGGTTCAGATCAAATTGAAACATAAAGCTTACTTGGCTACCGGAAGCTTAATTTTCTTCTCTTCTGATTCACGGTAGAGAAGAAAATTCTTTCCCAGGACCTGAGCAATGCTTGATCCGGTTGCTTTAGATAATTCAGCTGCGATGTCCTTACGGTCACCAAGGCAACCTTCCTGCAGTTTTACTTTGATCAACTCATGAATTTCGAGTGCTTCTTCAGTTGCGGCTATAATTGCCGGCGTCACTTCATCTTTTCCGATCATAACGACAGGTTTTAAATGGTGGCCAAGACCGCGCAGATAACGAGCTTGTTTTCCTGTAAGTGTCATTTGTTCTCCAATGTTAAATAAAAAATTGTACCAGCCAGTAAAGAAACATCCCCACCAGCACCGTGCCGCCGAGGCTACGGGTTTTTAACGCAAAAAGCAATGTCGGAATTGCAACCAGAAATTCAGGTTTTCCCAGCTCAAAACTTCGGGTTGCTGCGTTTGTGAATAGAGTTGGAGCGAGGAGGGCACTAAGAACCGCAATGGGAATTAAACCGAGCCAGTCGATCAACCATTGTGGTAATTG
>JAMOPE010000035.1 GCA_027064785.1 Geobacteraceae bacterium | reverse complement strand
AGCGCAACATTGGCACTAATATCTTTATTCTTTATTACTTTTTTTAGATCAATCTTAACTTTTGATTTATCCTTACTGACAACGTAAACACTTCCTTCTTTGGCAAACTCAGTAAAACCACCGGCAGCAAGTATGGCATCCATCACCGTCATGCCCTCATAAAAGTGAATATTCTGCGGTTGCGCAACGGCACCAACGACATAAACCAAGTTCAAATGGTTACTCGGAATAAAGATAATGTCTTCAGCCTGAAGGGTGATGTCTTGTGTCATATCACCATCAAAATAAAGGGAATAAAAGTTGGTGTTGATTTTCTTCCCATTGCGGGACAGATAAGCACGACGCAGGTCAACACCGGAAAGATCACCTAATTCGCTCAATAATTTCAATAATGTCGTCTCTTTGGCCATGTCAAACACGCGGGAAACACTTCCACCCGTAATGTAAACACGGTTATTGATGATCCGCTCAACCGAAACAGTCACAATCGGTTGTTTAATATATTCCTTCATCTTCTGGGCAATCTCTTTACTCAGAGACTCGGGAGTCTTACGGTCAGCAAGAACATCACCAACGGCCGGAAGGGTAATCTTTCCATCAGGTCGCACCGTAACAGAACGGCTCATTTCAGGAACACCCCAAACAGAGACCTCAAGGACATCACCTTTACCAATCAAATAATCGGCAGAAAAACTCAGAGTAACAAAACATGAGAGAATAACACCCGTAACAAAAGAAATCGTTGTGATTTTTTTCACTTTCTAGCGGCCTCCAAAACCGGTTAGAACAACGCGAACCGTATCGATGATAATTCTGAAATCGAGTAGTATTGAGTAATTTTTAATGTAATAGAGATCATAACGCATTTTTTCAAGCGCATCTTCGTCTGAGGCCCCATAGGGATAACATACCTGCGCCCAGCCGGTAACACCGGGTTTTACAAAATGGCGGGTCGAGTAAAAAGGAATCGTCTCTTTTAACCGTTCAACAAAAGGCATCCGCTCGGGACGGGGACCGATGAAACTCATATCACCTTTGAGAACATTGTAAAGTTGTGGAATTTCATCCAGTCGGGTTTTACGCAGAAACTGACCGATTTTCGTCACCCGAGGGTCGTTTTTCTGTGCCCAAACTGCTCCGGTCGCCTTCTCGGCATCTTCTGCCATAGTGCGAAACTTATAAACAAAGTACTCAATCTCGTTTTCACCGACTCGCAGTTGCTTAAAAAAAACGGGACCGGGGGAATCGGCCTTTATCAAAACAGCAAGAATCGGGAATAACGGTGACGCGAAAAAGAGCCCGAGCGAAGAAAAAATAATATCGTAAATACGTTTATAACTACGCATAAACGGCGTCATGCGAAACCCCTGAGTATAAACAAACGCACTGGGTTGCATATTCTCGATCAACAAGCAGCCCTTTTCCTGTTCAAAATAAGTTGTCGCTTCAAGAATTTCAACCCCGCGTAGCTTGCTCTTCATGAACTCACGCAGGGGCAAATTACCACGCCGTTCATTAAGGGCCACCACGAGCTTTTGTGGACGATAGTCGTGAATCAGATCGTCAATCTCATCGATATTTCCAATAATCAGGTCAGATGAGACAACAGGTTCCTTTTCGGTACATGAGACAAAACGAACATAACTATGAACATTATGATCTTCAGGAACAATATCAGCGACCCGCTGTGCTAACTCACCGACGCCGATAATGATTACCCGGGTTGCAAATTGTGCGGAACGGGAGAAACGCCGGATAAGAAGACGCGTTCCCAGCTGTCCCCAAAAGAAAAGGAAAAAAGAGACAAAGATTAAACCACGACCAAACTGAAGTGATGGAAACAGGTAAAAAATTGCCGATAAGATAAAAAATGAAATGAACGTAACCGTTGCAACCCGATAGATTAGGTGCTTGCGACTGACGAACTTCTGTCGATCATACAGATCAAAAAGATAGGTGGTGAAAATAATAACGACAAGATAGCAAAATACCCTGAGACTCCCTCCCGTAAACAAACCATCAAGCGAATCAAAGCTGCCAAAGCGCAAAATGTACGCGAAAACAAGGCACAGATAGGCCAGACAGAGGTCAGTAACCATTATAAGATATTTTGGTCTGATCATTTACGCTGCTTTCGCTGTTGTGCAATTCTATTTTTAGTAGACGAAAACACTGAATACTCACTTTAGTCTCTGCAAGCGAGTGTATTTTCAGTGAAGCTAAGGCACTGCCTATTTCAACGTGTGATTTATTTTATCTTCTTTAGCAGCAGGTTCGCTTCTTTAACTTCATCTTTTGCACCTGTCGCAACAACAGATTCCAGTAAAGGCTTAGCAGCATCTTTTTCCCCAAGCTGAAGTTTCGCCTGGGCCAGGTGCAATGCAACCGCTGGAATTTCGGGTAAAAGTTCGCGAGATTTACTTAAAAGATTGACTGCATCTTTCGCCCGCTTGTTTTTAACCAGAATATAGCCAAGGGTATCCATAATCCGTGGATCGGTCGGCTGCAGGCGGTAGGCACTCATTGCATATTTGAGAGCCAACTGGTCCTCACCAAAATTGTCCGCCAACAAGTAAGCCAGATTATTCAGTGCCGGCACACTTCTTTGATCATATTTCAAGGCTTTCTTATAGAAATCCCTGGCAGCACCTTTATCGCCGTTTTGTTCCTGAATGAAACCCAAAGAAGTATATGCAGGAGAAAAACGGGGAGCATCTGCAATAATTCGCTGGTAAAGCTGCTCAGCCTGTTGAGTTTTCCCCAGTTGTTCATAAATCCGCCCCAGTTGCATCTGAAGCCGAACCGGACGTTCAACAGTTGCGATTCCTTTTTGCAGCACTTTCTGCGCACCATCAAGGTTCTTTTGGCTCCGCAAAAGCCCGGAGGAGAGCAAGTAGGGGTATTCTTTGTTTGAATCAGTAGAAAGAACTTTATCGATTAACTGTTCAGCTTTGTCTTTGTTACCGGAAACCAGATAAAAACGGACAAGCAGGCTATTTCCTCTTTCAGGTGAAATACCGGACAATTCCAGATAGGTTGATTCGGCCTTGTCCATTTGCTTCTGTTGCAGATGCAGCCCCCCTTTAAGCTCCAACAAGGGAACAGATTTAGCATGGACAGAAAGACCACGATCAACAACCGCAAGTGCTTCAACGGGATCTTTCTTTTTCAGTTGGTAACGGGCAGCCGCGACAAAACCCTGCTCCGTACCGGTTTGCTCAATTTTCTGATAGGTCTGGTCAAGGGCAGCGTCATCACCTTGAACATTATGCAATGCTGCGATCCCCAATAATGCCCGAATATTTTTAGGATCTTTTACGAGTATCCGCTGATACTCTGCGAGAGACTTATCATATTGTGATTGTGACGCATAATATGACGCAACATTAAAATATGGAGTGAGGTAGTCAGGGTTCACTTCGATTGATTTATTCAGTGCTTCAAGGGCCTTTTCAGGTTTTTTCTGTGAGAAATAGGCGGCAGCTAAATAATTGTAGAGTAAAGCATCAGACTTAGAACCATTCAGCCCCTCTTCCAGACTTTTGATCGCAGCTGAATAATTTTTCTGGCGCAGGTAGTGTGTGACCAACATTAAGCGGCTGTTTAGAACTTCCGGTGCAGCCGCCACAGCTTTGGCGAGATCGGTTTCTCCCTGCGAGCCCTGACCTTTTGCCAGATGGAAAATTCCCCGTTTCAGATAAGCATCCGCAAGTGTCGGATCGAGCTCTGTTGCCGTTTCAAGTTCTGCCATCCCCTTGTCATACTCTCCTGAGGCTAAATACGCACTGCCAAGGATATTATGAGCATATGCATTTTTAGGATTTACTCTCAGGACTTTCTGTATCTCACTAATGGCATCTTCAAGACGTTTCTGTTTAAGGAGCGTCATTGCCGTTAAAACCCTGGCACGTTCAAAAGAAGGATTGAGATCAAGAGCCTTCTGAAACTGATTCAGTGCTAACTCATAATGTTTCGAAGCATAATGGGAAAGACCGAGGAAGAAATAAGAAAGAAGATGAGGCTGTATCTTTAGTGAGGTCTCTAGAGCAACTTTAGCCTCTTCATACTTACCCTCACGGTAGAGAAGCAGACCGTTTAATCGTGATCCTTCAGGACGGTTGGGAAAGGAGCTCAAAAGTTTGTCTGCAGAGGCCTTAGCAGCATCAAGATCACCAAGATCCATTTGCAGAATACCCGCCATATAAATGGCCTGAATTTGCCTTGGAGAAACTTTTATTAGTTTTGAATAAGCATCGAGCGCCGCCTCACGATTCCCGGCACGTGTTTCAACACTCGCCAACAGATAATAAGCTTCCACATTTTTATCATCGAGAGAAAGAGCCTCATTGAGGTATTGTCGAGCCGCAGAAAGAGCCCCTTTCTGG
>JAMOPE010000034.1 GCA_027064785.1 Geobacteraceae bacterium | reverse complement strand
TGTTGGGTGAACTCCTGTTACCCTAGACATGGCAGTGTTGTGATCAGAGCGGGAAATGTTTGAGCGTAGCGAATTTTTCCGGTCGGCATAAACCGTGATCCGTTTTCGGGAACCCGCTAACGGTGGGCAAGGAGATCGAACATTTTTCTTTGTTTCGTTTCTTTAGACGCACAAGGAAATGAAGGTGCCTAGAGGGGGACACAACCCCTTAACCTTACTGTTGTTGACCATGAACTCAGCGGTTGTTGACCGTATTTGGGGGACTCGTAACAAGTACATGACCCCAGAATACGACAGCCCATTAAATCCCCCGCACTTGAACCTGATCGACATATTTTCCAGCCTGTTCTGCCAGCATGTAAAGTTGCTGAGGTTGGTAAATATCAAAATTCTGCCACTCTTCAACCATGGCATGCATCGGAACAAATTGTTGTAAAACCCACAGCGGAACTCCCTGCAACAACTCTCCCATCTCATCAATTTCCGTTTCTGTGACAAGATGGGGAATACAGGTGGTACGGAACTCAACTTCGACATCAGCCTGTTTAAGAATTTGTACCGTCTCAACCAAAGCCTCAGTCCGAACAGGCTGCGTATGCAACTCATTGTAGCGACTTAAGCTGGTTTTGATATCGATCGCATAATAATCAACCAACTGCTGTTCCAGCAACGAGCTGATAACGGCAGGAGCCAGGCCATTACTATCAAGCTTGACCTGCAGCCCTTTCTCTTTCAGTACCGATAAAAACGCCGGCAGACCAGTATCGATGGTGGGTTCTCCGCCCGACACTACAACCCCATCAATAAAACCTTCACGCTTTTTCAGGTCTGCCAGCAACTCGTCCAATGGATAATCAGGATAACTGTCCGGATCAAGAACCAGCCCGGCATTGTGACAAAACGGGCAGGTCAAATTGCACCCCCCGGTAAAGACCAATGACGCAACCCGACCGGGAAAATCGAGCAAACTGGTTCCTTGAAAACCTTTTATTCTGATCGTTTTCAGTGTTTTTGCTCCTTGTTATTCACAACATACTCAGAGCGATCCTTGAATTCTTCTTTTTTACCACGGTTCCACTGCTGGACAGGGCGGAAGAAACCACAAACACGAGAATAAACTTCTGTTTTTCCTTCACACTTTGTTGCCATAAAACCTCCTTCCTTCTCAGTTAAGTGTTAACAACTACGCTGCCTGACCCTCTTGAAGATGGGGGCAGGAAAAATGTTCGCCGGGAATATAGCCATGCACCGGACAGATGGTAAATGTCGGGCTGAGGGTAAAATAAGGGAGATGGAAGTTTTCAGAAATCCGTTTCACCAGCAACCGGGCACTGCGCCAGTCTTCCAGCCGTTCACCGAGGAATCCATGAAAAACAGTGCCACCGGTATACAGCGTCTGCATCTCATCTTGGTGGGTCAGGGCTTCATAGATATCTTCGGTGATTCCGACCGGCAACTGACTTGAATTTGTGTAGTAGGGTTCATCTTCACCGGCACAGATAATATCGGGATAGTTCTGTCGATCACGGTTGGCCAGACGGAAGCTTGTCCCTTCTGCCGGGGTTGCTTCAAGATTGTAGAGGTGACCGGTTTCTTCCTGAAATGCTTCCAGCTGCTTGCGCATATACTCCAGAGTCGCTTTGGAAAACGCCTGCCCTTCTGCACTGTCAATCCCGGTTCCGTAGAGATTGAGAGCCGCTTCGTGCATCCCGATCAGCCCGATCGTCGAGAAATGGTTATCCCAGTAATTGCCGCTACGCTCGCGAATCGCCGATAGATAAAATTGACTGTAGGGATAGAGACCATCGGCAGTGAACCGCTCCAGCTGCTTCCGTTTTATTTCGAGAGACTGAAACGCCAGCTTCATCAGATGGCTGATGCGGGCAAAAAATTCGGCCTTATCGTTGGACAGGTAAGCTGCCCGAGGCAGATTGATGGTCACAACACCGATGGAACCGGTCATCGGGTTGGAGCCGAACAGACCGCCACCACGCCGCCGCAGTTCACGGTTATCAAGACGCAATCGACAACACATGGAACGGGCATCTTCGGGATCCATATCAGAATTAACGAAGTTACTGAAATACGGGATACCGTATTTTGCCGTCATTTCCCAGACCGGCTGAAGGCGGTCACTCGACCAGTCGAGATCTTTGGTGATGTTGTAGGTCGGAATCGGGAAAGAAAAGATACGCCCCGAAGAATCGCCCTCCATCATCACTTCACAGAAGGCCCGGTTGAGAAGATCCATCTCATCCTGAAATTCAGCATAACAACGATCCTGAAGCTCACCACCGATCACCACCGCTTCCTTCGCCATATTGGCAGGAACCATCATATCCATGGTGATATTGGTGAAGGGGGTCTGGAATCCGACCCGGGTCGGAACGTTCATGTTGAAAACAAATTCCTGCATCGATTGCAGGACTTCGGGATAACTGAGATTATCGTAGGCAATAAACGGTGCCAGCAGGGTATCAAAACTGGCGAAGGCCTGAGCCCCGGCCGCTTCGCCCTGCAGGGTATAGAAGAAATTAACCGCTTGACCGAGTGCTGTCCGAAAATGCTTTGGCGGTGCGCTCTGAACCTTGCCGTAAGCACCGGTAAACCCTTTCATCAGCAGGTCTTTAAGGTCCCAGCCACAGCAGTAAACCGAGAGCATTCCGAGATCGTGAATATGGTATTCACCGTTACGGTGAGCATCGGCGATATCATCGGGATAAATTTTGTTCAGCCAGTAGTTACTGGTGATATTGGCAGCGATGTGGTTGTTCAATCCCTGCAGTGAGTAGCCCATATTGGCATTCTCGTTGACCCGCCAGTCTTCCCGCACCAGATAGGAATCGATCGATTCAATCGACTCACGCATAAACTCACGGGTCTTACGCAGGCTTTCGTGCTGTTTCCGATAGAGAATATAAGCTTTGGCTGTTTTTGCGTGACCGTTTTCAATCAGAATTTTTTCGACGAGATCCTGAACATTTTCAACCGTTGGAACCCGGTCGTCTTTGTAGAGGACGGAGAGAATACCGCCAACCTGACGGGTGATGGTGATGGCACGGTCAAAATCGGTGCCACCAACAGACTGAACAGCCTTGATAATTGCCTGAGAAATCTTCTCTTCAACGTACGGAACCAGCCGCCCATCACGCTTACGGATAAATTCAATCATGGAGCCCCTCCCTGCCAGCCGCACAGGAATTTTTTAATAAGAAAGATGAACAAACAATAGCGGAAACTCTACCATAATTTTCTGGCACGTCAAAAGATAAAATCACTATATCTTGTACTTTTAGACACAAGACAGCACTATATCTTGTCAATCTACTGTTTACAGCCGGTGGATAGAAAACGCTAAACTTTAGCAATTACACTTGTTTTTTCCAGCAGACTTAAAGTGTTTATTGAAATGAAATAAGGGAAGGGAAAAGGAGAATTAATTCAAAAAACGCTGCCCCAGTAAAGTGACAAATCGTGCAATCGACGTTGCCCGTTTCAGCTTACCGAGATCGCGCTGTAAACACTCATCGGGGATAAAATTCAACAGGTCCTTCAACTTCATCAGTGCCTGCCGCTCACCACAAAATTTGTCCAGATAGCGCGGCACCAGAACATCTAATTGCTCATAAACTTCACGTCGGCGTTGAATTTCATCGACCGACTCCGGCAACTTACCCCGTATCCGCTGAAACAACCACGGATCAGCAAGTGCTCCCCGACCCAGCATCAATCCGGCAACACCGGCTTCATCAAGCAACGTCCGCCCAATTGCAGCCGTATTGATATCACCATTCGCAATTACCGGGAGAGATGTTGATCCTATGGCTTCGGCAGTCAAATTGTGATCGGCAATACCGGTATATTTCTGTACAACAGTTCGGGGATGGAGGATTAGATAATCAATACCAAGGTCTTGATAAAGAGGCAGCAGTTCAAATAATTGCCGGGGGTCACTATAGCCGGCTCGACATTTGATTGAAAAACTTCCACGAATTGCAGCACGCAGCTCAGTCAGCAGCTCCACTAGTTTGTCTGGATCACGGAGGAGTTCTCCACCGGTGGCTCCGGTGGTCATCCGCCCGTAGGGACAACCAAGATTGAGATTCAAATGGCGGCAGCCAAGATCCTCAAGCTGCCTAGCAGCATCAGCCAGAGCCTTACCGCTATTACCGATCAACTGCACAACCAGCGGTACCGCTGCGTCGTGGGCAACAATTTCGTTCAGCTCATTGCGCCCGATCCGTTTGCGCGATTGTGTCTGCACCCGGACAAATTCGGTAAAAACAATATCAGGAAAATAACGCTCGATATAGCAATCACGCAGTGCGTCGTTGGTCAATCCCTGCATCGGTGCAAGCATCAACGGCGTATCTCCGTCGTCCCACGGAAGAATATTCACA
>JAMOPE010000033.1 GCA_027064785.1 Geobacteraceae bacterium | reverse complement strand
CCGGCATTTGTCCTTGGATATGAGTCAGATTAAAACGACTGAGTAGGTGTTTTAAATGAGCTGACTGGCTCGACAGCTCTTCAGCCGATGCCGCCGATTCTTCAGCCGTCGCGGTACTCTGTTGCACCGCCTGATCAATTTGTCCCAGTCCCTGGTTGATCTGCGAAATCCCCTGCGCCTGCTCGCTACTTGCCGCTGCAATTTCAGCAACCAGATCGGTCACTTTGACGATTGAGCTCACAATTTCATCCAACGCTGTGGATGTTTTTTCAGCAATTTCAGCTCCATTTTTGGTCTTTTCGACCGATCCCTCAATCAGTTGAGCGGTCTCTTCAGCGGCTTTCGCACTACGAGCCGCCAAATTCCGAACTTCTTCTGCAACAACAGCAAAGCCCTTACCATGCTGTCCGGCACGGGCCGCCTCAACGGCAGCATTCAATGCCAGCAGATTCGTTTGGAAAGCGATTTCATCGATAACCTTGATGATCTTACTGATATTCTGCCCTGCCTCGTTAATTTCGGCCATCGCCGTAACCATTGTTGTCATCCGCTCGTTACCAATCCTGGCAGCATCCTGAGCTCCATTGGCCAGTTGGTTTGCCTGATTGGCGTTATCGGCACTTTGCTGGGTCTGGTCGCCAATCACATTCATAGAGCTGCTGATCTCTTCAAGGGACGCTGCCGATTCAGTTGCCTGTTGGGACAACTGCTGTGCGGTATCTGAAACCTGCTCGCTGCCTGAGTCGATCTGATCAGTCGCCCGGGCGACATCGCTTAAGACGTCATTCAGGTTTTGCACCATGGTCTCAAATGCTTTCCCCATCACATCTCGATCGGAAGCAACAGCAATTTTAAGTTGTAGATTACCTTTGGCAATCTGGGTCGCCTCTTCGGCCTTCCCATTCAAACTGTCAACCATAGTGTTGATTGCAGCGGCCAACTCACCCACTTCATCCTTACTCTGATAATCAACTTTCTCCGTTAAATCACCCAGAGCTATCTTCTTGGCGACAGCAACACCTTGCTGCAACGGCGCGGTGATGCGCCTGGTCACAAAGAAGACGACCACAATCACGATTGCCAGCAAAATCACACCACCCAGAGTAAATTGCCAGTTGACGTTGCTGATAACATGAGCACCATCAGCCTCGATTTGAGCAATATGGGCATTGACTGCGCTAAGATCGTAAACCAGCGCAATAACTCCGATGGTTTTCCCCGCATAATCGGCAATCGGAAAAGTCGAAACGAGGCTGTCCTCGACAACCTGCTGGTTTTCACCGCTACGACCAGAATCGAGAATCCCTGCCGTTAACACGCGATTTGTCAGATCCGGTTTCGTTGAAGAGACAAAAACATACTTCCCATCGACCACTGGATTCTTCTTGGGGTCTTGCATCTTCGTCGCGATGGGGAGAAAATCGGCCAGCATATAAGCAGCTATTTCAAAACTTCCATCGCGACTGGCATTATTCTTGAGAACCTCACCAAAAGGAAGGAGAACTTCACAGGAGCCTGCGTGTTCTCCTGAAGGGAGTGAGATTGGCGATAGACCACGGATGGCAAAACCACCCCGACCGATCTCAATTCCGGCCAAAGGTTTATGGTCACCACTGTTGATATCCACGACAGTTTTGCGGAAAGAAGTCAGATCGTCGGAAACATCAACTTTTTTACCATTGCGCTTCGCCTACCACCCCTTGCGCCATAAACGCACCAGACTCCGGCCGCTCCTGGTATGAAAATGAAGTTTTAAGGTGCTTCCAGTGATGTTCTTATAACCTGCAAGATAGGGCTCCATTGCGCTGCGTAACCGGTTACGCCCCATTTGCATATCACGATCGTTCTCATCGTTTATGTCGCCCATCAAAGATAAGCGGTACGCAGTCATGACGCTGGGAATTTTGGTAAAAAGGGTTGAAAGTGCCAAAGCCTTTTGAGCGACTTCCGCAATACCACCAACAATAATGTCCTTTCTTGCGGAGGCCTCCGTAGCAATATTTTTCAACGCCAACTCTTTAGCGGCCTTACTGTTCGTTGTTACCAGATCTCGGACAGTAAAATTAAACGAAACAACTGCCACCAGAACCGCAACAATCATCAATCCTGCGATTGGAACAATAAACTTACCTCTGATTTTCATTCGTCGGCCTCCCCGTAATAATTCGCGTTTGAACAAAAGATCGGACTGCAAGTGGCTATACGCCCCCCCTTACCCCTAACTCAACCTTTCGTAGTGGCACATCATACCTCTCCCGTTATAAAGTTGCAATACCTTTATTAAGTTGTTCAAATATTCAACAATGGTCAAGAAACATATTCAAGAAAAATCTTGCTATCCCCAACAATAATAAGTAGCATATAATTAGTTTCTATAAATTTAATAATTTATATATTATTATATTTCACTTACGCGTCCAGAATATCCCAGCAAAGTGCAAAACAGGTCTAGCGTCAACGACAACCATAGGAGGCAACACGGTGCAACTTAAGATTCTCCACAAAATGATTTTAATTGGCTCTTTAGGGCTACTCGCAATGCTCGTTCTGGGGGGAATCGGCTATGTATCAACTAACAAAATTAGTGCTTCTGCAGCAACAGCTCTCGACACGAGCCGACAAACCCGTACTGCCGTCACATCCAGTTATAATGAAGCACTCAAGAGTGAAGAAATTTCCCGGGAGCTCAACAATATCAACCAACAGATGATTGAGTTATTGGACATGGTTATTAAGGGTCCAACACACAATATTGCTCAGAAGGAGATCATGGCTGCGGCACAGAAACTGTCCGATTCTGCGCAGATAATCAAGAAGGTTCCGGGAAATGAGCAACCCTTCAAAGGGACAAAACAGACACTTGGCGGCGTCGCCTTGAGTAATATTGATGATATCACAGCACTGCTGGAGTTTGATCTACCCGATTATTATGCTGCCGCCAAAGGCCCTGTCAAAGAGTTCAATCTGCTTCAGGGAGAAATGGCAACTCAATTGGCTAACTCGTACCATTTTATTACCAACAACCTTGCAGAGTTGGCAAAAAACAGTCTAAATAAGGTTAGCGAAACAAAGCGGCAGGTAGAAAAAGTACAAAACGATGCAAACCTTGCAATGAAAAAAAATCGTGAAGAACTACAAAAAACTGCATCACAGGCCGGTATTGGATTGCTGATTGTCTTTGCCGTGACACTCATTATTCTGGGAGCAGCTTTTTTATTTTTCGCCCGCAGCATGACAAAACCACTCCAAAATACCGTCTCGATGGCAAATTCATTACAGCATGGCAGGGTCTCGGCCCGACTTGACCTGGGCGACCGGGGTGATGAGTTCGGCGATATGGCAAGAGCACTCAATCAGTTTGCCGATGACCTGGAACATGAAGTTGTCAACGCGATGCAAAAACTGGCCGAAGGTGATTTCAATATCACCCTTCACCCCTCGGATCAACATGACATCATCCGCACAGCACTGCAATATACCGCCGAACGGCTGAATGAAGTCATGACTGAAACCCGTCAGGTCAGCGAGCAAATTGCCCTGAGCAGTGAGCAGGTCGCCAGCAGCGCCCAGATTCTTTCTGAGGGAGCAACATCTTCAGCCGCATCTCTGGAAGAGATAAGTAGTTCTATCGATCAAATGGCCAACCGGATTAAATTGAGTGCCGATAACGCTGATGAAGCCAACCAGCTATCATCCACGGCAAAGGATACGGCTCAGAGCGGCAACGCAAAAATGCAACAGATGATGGATGCAATGATTGATATCCGTGACTCTGGTCAGGATATCAGCAAGATTATTAAAGCCATTGATGAGATCGCCTTCCAAACGAATCTGCTGGCACTGAACGCTGCCGTTGAAGCCGCCCGTGCCGGACAACACGGTAAGGGATTTGCCGTTGTCGCCGAAGAAGTTCGTAATTTAGCCGCCCGTAGTGCGAAAGCCGCCCAGCAAACAACTGAACTGATTCAAGCCTCTTCGGAAAAAACTGAATATGGCGTACAGATTGCCAACGAAACGGCACAGGCACTTGAATCGATCACCAACAGCATCACCAAAGCATCAGATTTGACCGATGAAATTGCCACCACCAGTCGTGATCAAGCCTTAGCGATAGCTCAGATCAACGAAGGACTCTCTCAGATTGATCAGGTGGTTCAAACCAACACTGCCAGCTCAGCAGAAAGTGCTGAAACAAGTATTGAACTGTCCACCCAGGCCAACATGCTGAAACAACTCCTCGCCCATTTCAAATTACGCCAGGGGGCAGCGGGGAATCAGCTACGGCTACCGTAGTAAAAGAAGCTCTTACACAACTAAACCACCATGCACTGAAAGTGCATGGGTTTGAGTCGGGACTGAAAGTCCCTAATCACCAAAATCTTTCCCTCTCCCTCGGGGAGAGGGTGGCGCAAAGCGTC
>JAMOPE010000032.1 GCA_027064785.1 Geobacteraceae bacterium | reverse complement strand
TCGACAGTCGGGAATTGCTACGTGACGTTATCAGTAAGATGACAGCAGATGACTATCGTCTCGGCAATCTCGATGCAACAATCATCTGTCAGAAGCCGAAGCTGGCAGGTTATATCAATGCCATGGTTCAGAATGTCGCAACAGATTGTCTGACCGAAACAAACCAAATTAATATCAAGGCGACAACAACCGAAAAGCTCGGCTTCAATGGCCGAGGTGAAGGGGTTTCGGCCCATGCTGTTGTCGTGCTACACCGTGATGAACAACGTCTGGCTGCTTATCGGGCAGCTATTATTTCGTAGAGGATTTTATGAGTACAGCAGAGCGTCCCGTCAGTTCAAATTTTATTCGGACAATGATCAGTGAAGACCTTGAGAGTGGTCGTTACGATCAGGTCGTGACCCGTTTTCCTCCGGAACCAAATGGCTATCTCCATATCGGCCATGCGAAAAGCTTCAGTCTCAACTTTGGATTGGCCGAAGATTTTGGCGGTCGCTGCCATTTGCGTTTTGACGATACCAATCCAGTCAAAGAGGATGATGAGTTTGTTGAGGCGATCAAAGCGGATGTCCGCTGGCTTGGTTTTGACTGGGGGGAACACCTCCATTTTGCTTCTGATTATTTTGATCAACTCTATGCCTGGGCAATTCAGCTGATCAAAGCAGGTAAAGCGTATGTTGATAGCCAGAGTGCCGATGAAATGCGCGAGAACCGTGGAACTCTGACCCAACCGGGAATCGACAGCCCTTACCGGAATCGCAGCGTTGAAGAGAACCTCTCTCTGTTTGAGCAGATGAAAAACGGTGATTTCCCCGACGGGACTCACGTCTTGCGGGCCAGGATCGATATGGCATCACCCAATATAAATCTGCGCGATCCAGCGATGTACCGGATTCTCCATGCCCACCATCATCGTACCGGTGACACATGGTGCATCTATCCGATGTACGATTTTGCTCACGGTCAGGGTGATTCCATCGAGGGAGTGACTCACTCTATTTGCACACTGGAGTTTGAAGACCATCGCCCTCTTTATGAATGGTTCATCAGGGAGCTGGGAATTTTTGCTCCGCAACAGATTGAATTTGCCCGCCTCAATCTCAGCTACACTGTGATGAGCAAGCGGAAGTTACTGCAACTGGTCAATGACCAGCATGTTTCGGGCTGGGATGATCCACGGATGCCGACGCTGGTCGGGATGCGCCGTCGTGGTTATCCACCTCAGGCGATCAGAACTTTCTGCGAACGTATCGGTGTCGGCAAGGGGGCCAGTTGGATTGACCTCTCGGTCCTTGAAGATTGTGTCCGGGAGCAGTTGAATGAAACTGCTTTCAGGCGTCAGGCGGTTTTAAATCCGTTGAAGGTGACATTGACCAATTATCCTGCAGATAAGGTCGAAGAACTGGATGCTCCGAACCATCCGCAACAGCCGGAACAGGGAACCCGCAAGTTACCGTTCAGTGCAGAACTCTACATTGATCGTGCTGATTTTATGGAAGATCCGCCGAAGAAATTTTTCCGTCTCGGTCCCGACCGTGAAGTTCGACTGCGCAATGGCTATATCATCAAATGTGATGAAGTGGTCAAAGATGAGCAGGGTGAGGTTATCGAGCTGAAATGTTCTGCCGATCTCGACACTTTGGGGAAAAATCCGGTCGGGCGTAAGGTCAAAGGGATTATCCACTGGGTCTCAGCGGCCCATGCACAAAAAGTCAAAGTACGGTTGTACGATCGCCTGTTCAGTGAAGAGAATCCCGATAAGGCTGACAACTACCTTACGGCTCTTAACCCTGCATCGTTACAGGAAACTGAAGCGTTGGTTGAGCCGGGGCTGCTGGAAGCAAAAAGCGGTGAGACGTTCCAGTTTGAGCGGGTCGGTTATTTTACTGTTGATAGCAGCGATTCACAGCCCGGTCAGCCGGTCTTTAACCGGACGGTCACACTGCGCGACACCTGGGCAAAAATGAAGTCGTAACAACTGAGGCATTAGATCTGGAGTATTTGAAAATGGGTTTACGTGTTTACAACACCATGAGTGGCAAAAAAGAAGAATTTCAACCGCTGGTTCCGGGCAAGGTCGGAATGTATGTCTGCGGTGTCACGGTTTATGACTACTGTCACATTGGCCATGCCCGGGCAAATATAGTCTTTGATATTATCTACCGGTATCTGCAGTTTTCGGGATTCGAAACGACTTACGTGCGGAACTATACCGATGTTGATGACAAGATTATTAACCGTTCCAACGAACGGGGAATTCCAAGTCAGGAACTGGCTGAGGAGTTTATCAAGGCGTTTGATGAGGATATGGAAGCCCTTGGTCTGATCCGTCCCACCCATGAGCCACGCGCGACCGAATATATCCAGCAGATTATCGATATCAACCAGAAGCTGATCGACAAAGGGATCGCCTACGAATCGGCAGGTGATGTCTATTACAGCGTCGATAAGTTTCCCGGCTACCTGAAACTCTCCAAGCGCAATATGGAAGAGATGCAATCGGGCGCACGGGTCGCTCCCGGCGAGCAAAAACGGAATCCGATGGATTTTGCTCTGTGGAAAGCAGCAAAGCCGGGGGAACCGAGCTGGACATCACCGTGGGGTGATGGACGACCGGGTTGGCACATTGAATGTTCGGCGATGAGCTCATCGTTGCTGGGTGAAAGTTTCGATATTCATGGCGGTGGTCGTGACCTGATTTTCCCCCACCACGAAAATGAGATTGCTCAGAGTGAAGGGGCCAGCGGTAAGCCGTTTGTCAAATACTGGCTGCATAATGGTTTTGTCAATGTCGATCAGGAGAAGATGAGCAAGTCGCTCGGTAATTTCTTCACCATTCGCGATATTCTGCAGACCTACGATGCTGAAGTGATCCGTTTCTTCATCCTTTCTGCCCACTACCGTTCCCCCATCGATTTCTCCGATCAAAACCTCACTGAGGCACAGAGTGGCCTGAGTCGCTTCTATGAAGCTCTTGAGCTTGCTGAATCGGCAACAGGTGGCGTTGATCCCAGTGACAGCAGCAGTGAGGAAGGAAAGAATCTCGAAGCGAAATTCCGCGAAGCGATGGACGATGATTTCAACACGGCTCTGGCAATTGCTCACCTGTTTGATGGTGTGCGGACAATGAATCGACTGGTTGCGACGAAAAAATTTAAAAAGAAAGCAGAGCTGGTTGCGCAGGTGCGGGATCTTCATCAGACGATTCTTCGGCTGGGTGATGTTCTGGGGCTTTACCGTTCACAACCGAGAGAGTGGCTTGAAAAAGTCAAACTCTCTGGGTTGAAAAAACTTGATATTACAGCAGAAGAGATAGAAGAGCTTATCCAGCAACGGTTGCAGGCACGGGCTGAGAAAGATTTTGCACGGGGTGATGAGATCCGGATTGAGCTTGATGAAAAAGGGATTTTGCTTCTCGATTCCCGTGAAGGAACCAGCTGGAAATTGAAATAATAAGTCATTTTCCCTGAACTCACGAGGAAATGAGAATTGACATATTGTCCTCATCGGTGTAGAAGACGTATGCGCATTTTACTTATGAAGTATAATAGTTCAGATAATGGAGATAACGGATGAAAAATCTAGTGTTTATCGCTCTGGCTGTCGCCTTTTCTTTTGTCCCGGTTTTTCTGGCACAACAGAACGGGGTTAATGCTCCGATGACCAAGGTCGAGGTGCTTGAAGAAGGTGTTTACAAGTACGAAGGTGATACCAAGGGAAGTGTTTACTTTGATCACAACATGCACCAGGAAGCACTAGATGGTGATTGCTCCAGCTGTCACGAAGGTGATGAACCGGCTAAGATTGAGATCAGCGATATGTCCAGCGGTCACGGTTTGTGTAGCCAGTGCCATGATCAGACTGATGACATGGATGCCTGCTCAACCTGTCACAGCAAATAAATAAAAATAAATCTAAATAGAAACAGGCAGTTTGCATCCGCAAACTGCCTGTTTCTATTTTCCTGCCGCTTCTGCGACGTGCATTCCAACTAAACGGGCAACCTCGCCATGTTGCTTTGTTCGATACAATACTCCCTTCAATTGTGAAAAAATCGTTCAATTCTCAATTCCTGTTACGCGTCGTCTCTTCGCACCCAAAGTTATTAACGTAATAAAACGTGTCGTACGTAAAGCCTGATCACCCCCGGTGACTCTTTCGGAACGCTGAATATCCCGGATTGAAGAAGATCAATTTCCTGATAATTTAAGTCCTGTAAGTTTTTTTGAGTCGCAGATAAATACTCAACAGGGGTGGGGAGTTGGGGGGGGGCTTCGAAGCGGTGTAACTACGATATTTTGACAGGTTTTATTGTCCCATCACGCTGGTGAAAACCATGGACTTTAGTCCAAGACTTTCAGTTGCTACTCATTGTTTCCTTCTCCATTGGGGAGAAGGTGCCCGACAGGGCGGATGAGGGGGCAGTTGTTGCC
>JAMOPE010000031.1 GCA_027064785.1 Geobacteraceae bacterium | reverse complement strand
CATCACATTGCAGTCGGTGACAGTCAGCGGGCCACCGCGCAGATAGCAGGCTGGTCCCGGATTGGCACCAGCGGATTCGGGGCCGACGCGAAAACGTGAGCCGTCAAAGTGGAGAATCGATCCGCCCCCGGCGGCGACGGTGTGAATCTTCATCATTGGCGCCTGCATCCGTACTCCGGCAACAACGGTGTCGAAACTACGCTCGAACTCGCCATCGTAATGGGCGACATCGGTCGAGGTTCCCCCCATGTCAAAACCGATGATTTTGTCGTAACCATCCATGGCTGCAGTTCGCACCATGCCGACCACACCTCCGGCCGGCCCGGAGAGGATGGCATCTTTGCCCTGAAAGAGGCGGGCATCGGTCAAGCCGCCATTGGATTGCATGAACATCAGGTTGGGGCTTTCACCAAGTTGATCGGCGATCTGATCAACGTAACGTCTTAGAATGGGCGACAAATAAGCATCAACGACGGTCGTATCACCACGTGATACGAGTTTCATCAACGGGCTGACGTCACTGCTGAGAGAAATTTGGCTGAAGCCGATTTCTTTGGCGATTGCCGCGACCTGGCGTTCGTGTAGCGGATTTTTATACCCATGGATGAATGCTATTGCCACTGCTCTGATGCCACGGTCGTAGGCTTGCTGCAACCCTTTACGGACGGCAGCGGGATCGGGAGATTGAAGAATTTCCCCGTGTGCATCCAGACGCTCAGCGACTTCGAGGACCTCTTCGTAGAGCTGTTCCGGGAGCACGATATTCAGATCAAACAACTTTGGTCTGGTCTGGTAACCGATGCGTAGCGCATCGCCGAATCCTGTTGTGGTGACATATAGGGTTCGATCTCCCTGGCGTTCCAGCAGTGCGTTGGTTGCGACAGTTGTCCCCATCTTGACATGTTCTATCGCATCCATGGGGATCGTTTCGTCAGCGGCAAGTCCCAGTAACTCACGAATGCCGTGAACTGCGGCATCTTTGTAGCGTTCCGGGTTTTCCGACAATAATTTATGGGTAACAAGTTTTCCATCAGGTCGTTTGGCGACAATATCAGTAAAGGTGCCTCCACGATCGATCCAGATTTGCCATTTGCTCATAAGTGACTACTCCTGGTGGTGCTTAAGTCCCCCGGTTGATCCGATTTGGACAGTTGTGATGTTGCTATTCAAGATTTAATCAAACGTCATTATAGTAACATTGGTTTTTTATTGATATTTTGTCAACATAGTGAAATAGTGTCAGTTGAGTGCTTAAATGTCAATGGTCGATTGTTGTCTAATGCTACGAGGGTTTCTATGAAAGTTGTTTCTGTTTAAAAAAGAGTTAGACTTGCTAGAGCTTCACCGTGCTGATTAATATCCTGCCGTTAAACGGGCAGCTAACTTAAAGAGAAAAGGAGAGAAAGGATGAGAAGATTAGGACGCGGATTTTTGCTCACATGTGCCTGCTTAACCTGCATTTTCTGTTTTGCCGCTACGGGTATGGCAACAACCTGGGATATGCCGACCCCTTACCCCGACAAAACCTTCCACACCCAAAATATCAGTCAGTTTGCTAAAGATGTCGAGGCAGCGACTCATGGTGCGCTGAAGATCAAGCTTCACACTGCCGGATCTTTATTCAAACACCCGGAAATAAAAAACGCTGTTCGTGGTGGTCAAGTTCCTCTCGGTGAGTTTTTCCTTTCGTTGCTGACCAACGAGCATGCAGCTTTCGGAGCCGATTCCCAGCCGTTTCTGGCAACCAATTATGCCGATGCTGAAAAACTCTGGGCAGCACAAAAGCCTGTGATCACCAAACTGCTGGATAAACAGGGATTGATGCCGTTGTTCACCGTTCCGTGGCCACCTCAGGGGCTTTATACCAAAAAAGCTATCAATACCGTTGATGATCTCAAGGGAATCAAGTTCAGAGCTTATAATGCCACTTTGGAAAAATTTGCCAATCTCGTTGGTGCTGCCCCGACTCAGGTTGAAGTTCCCGATATTCCACAAGCTTTTGCGACCGGACGGGTTGAGGCGATGATTACTTCTCCGTCAACTGGAGCGAACTCCAAGGCTTGGGATTTCATCACAACCTATACGGACATTCAGGCCTGGCTGCCGAAAAATATTGTCGTTGTTAACAAACGAGCCTTCCGCAAACTGGATCAACAGACTCAAAAAGCGGTATTAAAAGCCGCCGCTGCCGCTGAACTGCGTGGCTGGGAGATGAGCAAGAAAGAAACGGCGACAAAAACGGCAATTCTCAGAGACAACGGCGTCAAGATTGTCACCCCCAGCGCAGAGTTGATGGCCGGATTGAAAAAGGTTGGTGCTGAGATGCTCAAGGATTGGGAAAAGGCTGCCGGCAGTGAAGGGGCAACCCTGCTCAAGAATTATAGGAACTAAAAATAGCACTATTTTTTCCTGACCCACAGCAGGTGGTACGCTTATGTGCCACCTGCATGGAGTTATGAATAAAAATTATGAATACTGAAAACGCATCTTCAACCCGACTGCGACAGGCTCTCGACCGCCTGTATTTGGGGAGCGGATTACTTGCCGCCACTTTTATCGCCCTGATTTTCCTGTTGGTGTTGGGTCAGGTCAGTCTTAATGCTATCGATCGTATCAGTGGGTTGCTGATGGGTTCGGCGATTGGGCTGACCATTCCATCCTATGCGGATTTCACAGGTTTTTTTCTGGCTGCGGCTTCTTTTCTGGCACTTGCTTATACCTTACGCCAAGGAGAACATATTCGCGTCACTTTGTTTTTGTCACATTTCAGTGATCGAGTGCGGCGTTGGTTTGAGGTCTGGTGTTTGGCAGTAAGTTCTGCGTTGACCCTTTATTTTACCTGGTACACCCTTTTGCTGGTGCGGGAGTCGTATAGTTATCATGATCTTTCCTCGGGCATGATTGCCGTCCCGATCTGGATTCCACAGTTGGCCATGTTTCTGGGGCTGCTGGTTCTTGCTATTGCCCTGCTGGATAGCCTTTTTACGTCACTGTTTGGGTGTTCGACAGTGAACAAAGAAAGTTAGGGGAGTGTAAGGCATGTCCGAAGTCATCATGACCCTGTTTTTATTGGTCATTTTATTTGTGTTTCTCGGCAGTGGTATCTGGGTGGCGTTTTCCCTCTTCGGGGTCGGGGTGCTGGGAATGGCACTGTTCACCGAGGCACCCCTTGGCGAGGTTATGGCGACCACGGTTTGGGGGGCGAGTAACTCTTGGTCGTTGGCGGCTCTGCCGTTATTTGTCTGGATGGGGGAAATCCTCTTCCGTTCCCGCTTGTCGGAGGATATGTTTTCCGGCCTTTCCCCGTGGTTGAACCACCTGCCTGGTCGCTTGTTGCATGTCAATATTCTCGGTAGCGGTATTTTTGCCGCTGTTTCCGGATCTTCTGCGGCAACCGCAGCAACCATCGGGAAAATGTCGATACCCGAACTGAGCAAACGCAATTACCCTGAAAAAATGATTATCGGAACCTTAGCCGGTTCGGCCACTCTTGGCTTGTTGATTCCCCCGTCAATTATTTTGATCGTTTATGGGGTGGCAACGGAACAATCGATCGCCCGTCTTTTTATCGGCGGTGTTATCCCGGGACTGCTCCTTGTTGCCCTTTTTATGGGGTATGTGATCATCTGGTCGTTGCTGCATGCTGATGAAATTCCAGCCGGGGAAAAAGCGCCGAGTATGAGGGAGCGTCTCAACCGCTCGCGGCGCCTGATCCCGGTTATTCTGCTGATCTTCGGGGTGATCGGCTCAATCTATTCCGGGATAGCTTCGCCTACCGATGCTGCGGCCGTTGGTGTCGCTCTGTCTCTGGTGTTGTCGAAATATACCGGGTCGTTGAATCGTGAGACCTTTTCAGCGGGTCTACTCGGTGCGACAAAAACCTCATGTATGATCGCCTTTATCCTGGCTGGAGCAGCCTTTTTGACAGTGGCGATGGGTTTTACCGGGATTCCGCGAATGCTCGCCAGCTGGATTGCCGCCATGCAGCTGTCACCTTATGCCCTGTTGGGGGCACTGACCATATTTTTTATTATTCTGGGGTGTTTTCTGGATGGGATTTCGGTCGTCGTGTTGACAACCTCGGTGATTATGCCGATGGTCGAACAGGCGGGGATCGATGCGTTCTGGTTTGGGATTTTTGTCGTTATCGTGGTTGAGATGTCTCAGATTACCCCACCTGTCGGCTTCAATCTCTTTGTTATCCAGGGCTTGACCGGACTCGATATCCTGCGAGTGGCCTATGCCGCATTGCCATTTTTCCTGCTCCTGCTGGTTGCCCTGGCCCTGATTGTTATCTTTCCTTCGTTGGTGACCTTCCTGCCGAACATGATGGGTGGTTAGAAGATGATCGTGTCGATTTAGCTTTCCCCTTAGAAAAAAGGGGATTGATGTGGATTTGCTGAAGTTAACATCAGCGTTTTTTGGAGAACTAAGT
>JAMOPE010000030.1 GCA_027064785.1 Geobacteraceae bacterium | reverse complement strand
AGTAAACAACCTGGGCGAGAACGCGTGCCCAGTTGATAGAGTTAACCGCACCGAGAGCATGCTTTTCTTTGAATTTAAGATCACCGAAAATCTCTTTGACAATCGCCTGGGCATCATCAAATGTTCCTTCAACCGCCAGATTAAAAACATTACTGTCGGTGACGGTCGTCATCTGAAGTTCCTGGATTGGCGATACTTTTCCTTTGGGATGAAGAATAAAAATATTGATGTTTTTCTTCCCGCGTACCCCATAGATGGCAGCACTGCCGGTGTCGCCACTTGTGGCACCGATAATATTCATCCGCTGGTTATTTTTACTGAGGAAATATTCGAATAGATTTCCCAAAAACTGCAGTGCTACATCTTTAAATGCGAGAGTCGGCCCGTGAAATAACTCTAGAATGTAAAGATCATCCTGTTTGACAACAGGCGTAACCTTTGTGTCACTGAATGATGCGTAGGAGCGTTCTATAATATCTTTCAGATCAACTGCCGGAATATCGGTCGCATATTTTGAAATAATCTCGAAAGCCAATTCCGGGTAGGAGAGAGTGGCAAGCCGCTTCATTTCAGTTTGACTGAGCTGAGGAACCTCTTCTGGGAGAAGAAGACCGCCATCATCTGCGAGTCCCATCATAACGGCATCGGTAAAACTCAATCCCTTAACTTGACCTCTGGTGCTGCAATATTTCATAACACTTCTCTTTAATCTAAGATTCTTATTCTTGATGTGAACATTCGTGGCGGGCATCTTAACAATAAACTGGGACGATTGGAAGTTTCTGAATAAATAAGCGGGGACTTTCGAATGAAAATCCCCGCTGAAAACAAGCTTAATTATTTATGACAGATCAGTCATTAATTCCTTGAGCGTCAACACCGGCAACTGCGGCCATGTTGACAACATCGGCAACATCATCCCCGCGTTGGAGTACGTGTACCGGTTTTTTCATTCCCATCAAGATGGGGCCAACAGCTTCAGCTCCACCCAGTTTGCTTAGAAGTTTATAACTTATATTGCCCGATTGCAGGTCAGGGAAGATGAAGACGTTTGCATCACCCTTGAGCATCGAGAATGGGTATTGTGCGGCTGTCAATTCAGGATCCAGAGCAACGTTAGCCTGAACTTCACCGTCAATAACCAGATCTGGAGCCTGCTCTTTAACAAGAGCCGTTGCCTTCTTGACCTTGGATGTTAGTGGATGACTGGTACTCCCAAAGTTGGAAAATGAAAGCATTGCTACTTTGGGTTCAATATTAAATTTACGAACCTCTTCTGCAGCAAGAATTGCTGTTTCTGCCAGTTCTTCAGCTGTAGGATCAATAGTCACTGTTGTATCAGCAAAGAAAACAACTCTTTTCTTGAAAACCATCATGTACATTCCGTGAACCTTGGACAGGTTCTCTTTTTTGCCGATGATCTCGAGTGATGGCTGAATGGTTTCAGGATAGTGATGGTTGATCCCTGAAAGCATGGTATCGGCATCACCTTTTTGAACCATCATGGCGCCAAAGTAGTTGTTGTCAACTTTGATTTTCCGCTTAGCACCGGCGCGGGTGACCCCCTTACGCTGACGCATTTCGAACATGGTATCGATATAGTTGCCACGCTTGTCACAGGTCATCGGATCGAGAATTTCGACATTGTTAAGTCCTAGATTCAATGCAGCAATCTTGGAACGGATTTCTTTTTCATCTCCTAAAAGGATTGGGACTGCAATATTCTCTTTAACAAGGATATGAGCTGCCCGCAAAATTTTGTCTTCTTCGCCTTCGGGAAAGACAATTCTCTTTGGATCGGCTTTAGCTTTATTGATCAGGGTTCGCATCACTTGTTTGGCACGGCCTTGCATGGCTTCAAGAGATTCGCGGTACAGCTGCATGTCTTCGATAGGGCGACGTGCCACTCCAGTGTCCATCGCTGCCTGAGCAACGGCCGGGGCGACATGGAGGAGAACGCGTGGATCAAAGGGTTTTGGAATGATATATTCCCGACCAAACTGGATATCTTCTCCCGCATAGGCTTTGCGAACAGAATCAGGGACATCCTGTTTCGCCAAATCAGCCAGGGCTTTTACTGCCGCTAGCTTCATTTCATCGTTGATGGCACTGGCATGGACGTCTAGGGCTCCACGGAATAGAAAGGGAAAACAAAGAACATTATTGACCTGATTCACATAGTCAGAACGACCCGTTCCCATAATGACATCATCGCGTACCGCTTTGGCATCAGGGGGGGTGATTTCCGGGTCAGGGTTGGCCATGGCAAAAACAATCGGATCTTTTGCCATAGTTTTAAGCATTTCAGGTGATAATGCCCCTTTGGCTGAAACCCCAAAGAAAATATCGGCATCAACAATGGCGTCAGCAAGGGTTCTCGCTTCTGTGTCTGCTGCTAGCCGTTCCTTGTATTCATTCATCCCGGTTGTTCTACCTTTGTAAATGACTCCTTTAGTATCGCAGAGGATAACATTGTTTTTATTGATCCCCATAGTGATGGCTAGGTTAGCGCAGGCAATACCGGCAGCTCCGGCGCCGTTGACGACCATTTTGACCTTGGTGACATCTTTTCCGACAATTTCAAGGGCATTCAACATACCGGCAGCAGAAATGATTGCTGTACCGTGTTGATCGTCGTGGAATATCGGGATATCCATGATTTTTTTAAGCTCTTCTTCGATATAGAAACATTCTGGGCCTTTGATGTCCTCCAGATTGACACCACCGAAGGTTGGTTCTAACAGTTTAACGGTGCGGATGATTTCATCGGAGTCCTTGGTATTCAGCTCGATATCAAAAACATCGATATCAGCAAAACTTTTGAACAAAACCCCTTTTCCTTCCATAACAGGTTTGCCGGCCAGGGCACCAATATCGCCGAGTCCAAGAACTGCAGTGCCGTTAGAAACGACTGCGACCAAATTACCTTTTGCGGTATATTTATAAGCGTCGCTTGGATTTTTTTCGATTTCAAGACAGGGCTCAGCAACGCCAGGACTATAAGCGAGCCCTAGTTCGTGACTGGTGGTGCAGGGTTTAGTTGTGATAACTTCAATTTTACCTTTGCGCCCGGTACTGTGATAATCCAAGGCTTCTTGACGAATCGACATGCGTGTGACCTCCTGTAATGAGAAATTTTAAGATGCGGTACGCTGAGTGTGTCAGACTTTTACTTGTGGGGGTAAAGGTGTAACTGTTTACTCTCATTTTTTAAGTTAGTTAAACTAAAAAAATATAGTTCCACTAAAATAATGTCAAGTTTATTATCTTGGTATAAGATATACCCTTTATCTAACAGTCGCAATGACGATGCCAATATTTTATATTTATTAAATAACCATAAATATCAGTAGGTTGAGCTATTATACTGACGCTACCCAAGATGGATAAGCTAAATGATTAATGAAAACCTGCATTAAACGGCTAAAAATAGCCATAAATTGACATAGAATAGCTGAGCAAATATGAAAATAGGCGTGTTATCCGATACCCATATTCATTCACTTGATTCCGGAATTACTCTTGCGGAGAAATTGCTGAATGGTCCTTTTCGTGATATTGATGCAATTTTACATGCAGGCGATCATGTTTTGCCTGAACTGCCCAACTGTTTTTACCCATTGCCGTGGTATGGCGTACAGGGGAATATGGATCAGAGCAGTCCCGATTTGCCATTACAGAGAATCATTCAGATTGGTGGTTTTTCCATTGGAATGACTCATGGCTGGGGGGCGCATCAGGGAATTGAATCACGGGTTCTACAAAGTTTTTCCCCGGCCGAACTCGATGTTGTGATTTATGGTCATAGCCACTATCCTGTGTGTCACAAAGAGGGTTCATTGCTGGTGATGAATCCCGGAAGCCCGACCGATAAGCGCAAAGCTCCGTTTTGCACGGTTGGCCTTTTGTCATTAGGATCCGTTCCTCACGGTGAAATTATAAGGATTGATTGATTTGTCACTCATATTTTACAACCGCATATTGTCAAAGAAAGAATCAGTTTCATGATAGATGTTTTTTACCGCGGTGGCCCGCTGATGTATCCCATCCTTCTCTGCTCAGTGATTGCGTGGGCAATTCTTTTGGATCGGTTTGTCGCGTTTAATAAAGTTCGCCGGAGCACTGCTTTCTTGCAGAAAGAGATAGAGAAACAAATAGCGGCTATGCACTTTGATGAGGCGGTTGAATTATGTCGCGAACAAATGACTCCCTTAGCAAAAATCCTTCGCGTTGTTTTGAAAAACCGCAGTGGTTCGCGTAAAGAGCTGAAAGAGTTAGCGGATGAAGTTGGAGAACGGGAAGCTGTCGCGCTGCAACGATACCTCGGTTTGCTCGGAACAATCGCGAATATTACTCCGCTTCTCGGTTTGCTTGGAACTGTCCTCGGAATGATTAAAGCATTTAATACTCTAGCAATCCAAGGTGTTGGCAATCCA
>JAMOPE010000029.1 GCA_027064785.1 Geobacteraceae bacterium | reverse complement strand
ACATGCCAAATCCTGTTGACCCGGCGTATGAGAATTTGGATAACTCTATCCGCTCAGATTTGCCCATTGATCTTTTGTTCTGCAGTAATAGCGATGATTTTACTGAGCGTTTGAAAATGGTAAAATCTTTAAAAGATGAGCTAGGTGATGAGATGAATTTCAAAGCCTACGGGAGTTTTGGTGAACCACCAGTCTGGGGACGGGACTATGATCGCGCCCTTGCCGACACGAAAATGGGATTGAATTTGAATCGTCAGGAAGGGGATTACTGGTATTCCTCAGCACGTATGGCTCAGTTAGCTGGAAATGGTATTTTACAATTTTCCCACAGTGGCCCCCGGTTCGATGAACTGCTACCAGCAGAGTCGGTTGTGTACTTCGATGATCGGGAGGACCTGTTGGTGAAAATTCGTGATTTTCATAATGACGATGAAAAGCGCAAGAAATGGGCGGCTCGGACTCGAGATTTTTTCCATTCCGAAATAAACAACACCCTTTATTCTCAATATATCCTTGAAGCATCCTTGCAAATACCATTCACTCACAATTATGTTTGGGCTCAGGATATCAATTTGGATGGCACTCAGAAATGACCTTGCAGTTGAAAAAGCTCAAGCCGTTTGCACAGGGTGGAAATCGCCTCTGTTTTGTCCATCCGCAAAACCCTGAGCGCTGTATTAAAGTTCGACGCCCCGATTTTACTTTGGCAGATTGTCGGCGTAAAAAAGGGTTTCCCAAAAACCTCCGCCCGCTTTCTTATTTTGATGATAATCGTGAGGAATTCAGGGTCATGGTAGGTTTGGAGCGAAGCTATGGAGAGTCACTTTTTCAACATGCAAGCCGATGCTATGGTTTCGAAGCCTCGGACATGGGGAAAGGGCTTGTTTCTGAGTTGATTAAGGATCGTAATGGCCGTATCTCCCAAACTTTGAAAAAATATATTTGGGATTATGGTATGACTGGTGCCGTTCAGGAAGCGGTAAGGTCGTTGGCAGATTTTTGGCTGACTGAATGTATCCCCTCTAGGGACCTTCTGTTGCACAATATCGTTGTGCAGATGTCAGGAGAACAGATAAAAAGATTAGTTGTCATTGATGGCTTGGGTAGCTCTGGCCTTGTTTCTAGCCGGATGTTTCCCCCCCTTTTTTTACGCCGCAAAGCGCAACGCAGAGTGGATAATTTATACAATCGTATCGACCTCCTCCTCAGCCAGCGTGGCAGTGGTGACTTTCCGGGTTTTCATGGGGAGCTGTTTCATGATGGTTTACCGGAGGCGATGACTAAAGCGGCAGGTACTGAATAAAATGAAATTATTATGATAAAAGTTGCTCAAGTTTTAGCTGGTGCAGCCCAGGGCGGTGCCGAAAATTTCTACGTTCGCTTAGTGAAAGAGCTTTTTATCTCAGGCAATACTGAGCAAAAAGCTTTTCTGCGTGATCACCAGCATCGGCTGGAGTCGCTGGCGGAGACCGGTGTCCCTGTCTCTGGATTCCGTTTTGGTGGACCACTTAATTTCTTTGATCACCACCGCTACCTAAAAGCCTTACAAGATTACCGTCCTGATATTGTCATGACTTGGATGAGCAGGGCGAGCAAGTTGACACCTAATGGGAATTATAAACTGGTCTGTCGACTGGGGCATTACTACAATCTTAAATATTATCGTCACGCGGACTTCTGGGTTGGCATTTCAAAGGGTATTTGTGACCATTTAGCCAGAGGAGGAATGCCTTCTGAACGGGTTTTTCATATTCCTAACTTTGCCGATGAAACAGTTGTCGATTCACTCTCACGTGATAGTTTTGATACCCCGGTTGACCGACCGCTGATCCTCGCTGCTGGACGTCTGCACGTCAATAAGGGATTTGATGTTTTATTGCAGTCACTTAAGTTAATTCCAGATGCAATTCTGTGGCTGGCAGGTTCGGGTCCAGAAGAGACAGCACTCAAGCAGCTCTGTTCTGATTTGGGATTGACCAACCGGGTTCGTTTCCTCGGTTGGAGAAATGATGTGACAGCTTTGATGAAAAGTGTCGATCTGTTTGTCTGTCCTTCACGTCATGAGGGTTTGGGTTCGATTGTTATGGAGTCTTGGGCACACGGTTGTCCAATTGTTGCGACAGATTCTCAGGGACCGGGAGAGTTGATTGAAGATGGATTGACCGGTTTGTTGACCCCTGTTGATAAGGTTGAACCCCTGGTAATCGCTATCACTTCTCTTTTGAATAATCCTGCTCAGCGGGATTTCCTGAAAAAAAGGGGGGAGGAACTGTATTGGCAAAAATACAGTCGTGATGTTGTTGTTAAGCAATATGAAGAGATGTATCAGAAGATAAACGGGTGAGCTTGGTTTAAGGTTTGACACACTTGATAACAGTAGATATGCATTGGTTTGAGAAAAAACTATGGAACGTCAGAACAGGTATGAAATCAGTCGCTGGGAACACGTTTTTGGCGGTGATATGTGGATGTTACGGAATTTTGGAAGGGTTCTGCTTCTTGTCATTTTCGCAATGATACCAATTAATAAATGGCGTCATGCACTGCGGGATCGATTTGATCTTTGGATGATTGCTCGCTACCACAAAAAAATATCCTATTTTTTGTCTCAATATCCGGAGGTTCGTTCCGAGGTTGAGACAATAAAAAACATTGCCGGAAAGGGGCAGAGTATCGCACGTTTCGGTGATGGTGAATTCAATATGTGTATTGGGAGACACAAATCATTTCAAAAATACGATGAAACACTTGTCGCTCGCTTGAAGGAGGTATTGGCCAGCAATGAAGACGGCTTGCTCATTGGCATCCCCACGATTCGATCAGAAAAAGATTTAACCGTCATATTAAAGAAGTTTGTGATACGGCGCGGTCATAGAGTGCTTGAGCTACTTGAGCGTAACCGTATCTATGAATCAGCTACGCTTACAACGGTATTCCCTTCAAAACCAGCAGATCTAAGTAATCATGTCAATCTATTGAAGTCGATATGGACAGGGCGTAAAGTTGTTTTTGTAGTGGGTGCGAGCAGTCGATTTTTCTATGAAAAAGAGCTTTTTGATAACATGGCCGAGCACCAGTTTATCTATGGACCCGCCAAGAATGCCTTTGCCCAATATGATGATCTTCTCAACCAGGTGACTGCCTATGATCAGAGTTGGTTGATTCTGATTTCACTGGGCCCGACTGCAACGGTGATGGCCTATGATTTATTTAAACTCGGTTACCAATCTATCGATTTAGGTCAAACCCCTTCAAAGTTCCATAAAGCTAAATATGGGACGCGATATCCCCAAGATCACCCGATGTATAATGATCACAAATAAAATTATAATCAGTTTCAACGAATATTATTTTCTTTGAAGGAAGAGACTCTGATATGTCAGTGGTGCCCACACTAAATCTGAGATTTGTTTTGACCGCTTTAATTTTACTCTGGTTGATGAGTTTCCCCGCTAAGGGTGTCTTCTTTCAATTTAGCCTCTATCTGTTACCCATATTGGTGTTGGCTTTTCGGCGAACCCGGTTACTATTTAAACGCGATAGATCTGTCCTGTTGCTGTTGTCAGTATCTCTTGCCCTCCCTTTATTTTTATCCGAGTTACGGTCTTTAATTTTCAATGGAGGATCGTTGAGCACCGATCCTTTTAATGTGTTCTGGCGTCTAGCCTTCTTTCCCGTTGTCCTTGCAGTCGCATGCGATTACGGCCGTTTCCCAATTCGCAAGTTGCAGAACAGTCTGGTTCTAGTTGCAGTCATTTATGGGGTCGTCGGTATTGGTAGTTCACTGTTCCATTTTTCCTTAAATAACCGCAACTTTGGTTGGCGTATCGCTGGGATAGTTTCCAATCCTAACCCCTTTGGTTTTCTGATGATTGCAGCGACTTTAATAGCTATTCAGCAACTGATTCGTGCTGTGACCAAAAGAGAGGCCTTCCTCTTTATGCTGGTTGTCGTGCTACTAATGGTTGCGGGAGCTCTGTCGGGAAGTCGCAGTGCCTTGCTGGGTGGTGTTTTGGGCCTGGTATTGTTGCTGGGTTTGCAGCGTAAGAGCATCATTTCTAGATTTTGTGGCAAGAAAAAAATATGGATAATCGGGGTGGGGAGCACACTGTTGTTAATTCCTTTGTTGCTATGGCAACTGCCCCATATGGATCAGCTTCAAGGACGTTTTATAGGCGCAAGTGGGAATATCCGACTGCAAATCTGGCAGTACTATCTGGGATTGGTCAGTGAGAACCCCTTTCTCGGGGTGCCTCTCAGTGCGGAAAATAAGTTTCATTATCTAGGGAAAATATACGGTCCCCATAATATGTACCTTTCTGTTCTGGTTCATTCGGGTCTGGTCGGTTTAGCGGGGCTGCTGACTGTTCTGGGTTGGTTGGTCAAACGTATAACCTGCTCAAATAACATAAATAAGCACCTGTGCCTTGCACTATT
>JAMOPE010000028.1 GCA_027064785.1 Geobacteraceae bacterium | reverse complement strand
AATGGAGAAGGAAACAATGAGTAGCAACTGAAAGTCTTGGACTAAAGTCCATGGTTTTCACCAGCGTGATGGGACAATAAAGTTCCGGACATGCCAATCAAAAAAGGGTCTGACACGCATGGAAATACAACTCAGCAAAGACCGGATAAAAATCATCACCGAAGAGGTACAGAGTTATTTCAGGAACGAGCACGATGAGGTGATCGGTGAATTAAAAGCTGAAATGCTAATCGAATTTTTCATCAAGCGACTTGGTCCAAAAATCTATAACCAGGCCATTGATGATGCAAATGCATTTATTCACGATAAACTCATCGATCTCGAAGGGATTCTCTACATAGAAGAAAGTTGAATATCTGGTTTGGGGACAAACCACCTTAGTGAAAGAGGTTATATTGTGTCATCACGATCAATTCAGGCACCAGGAGCCGTTATTATGATCCGGCCACACCGGTTCCTTTCAAATCCGGAAACAGCATTCGATAACGCGTTCCAGAAACACGATGCGCACCGCACTGCTAAGCAAACAGCTGAAGACGCCTATCGGGAAGTCAGCGAAGCCGCTGAACGCCTTGAAAAAGAGGGTGTGCGTGTCCATATTTTTGAAGATCATGGAGAAAAGGAAACTCCCGACTCGGTCTTCCCGAATAACTGGTTCAGCACCCACCCCGGTGGACATGTTGCTATCTACCCAATGTATGCACCAAGCCGGAGACGGGAACGCCGCTATGATATTTTGGAGATGTTAAAAGCGGAGTACCGAGTCCAGGACGTCATCGATTATTCGTGTCTGGAATACGACAATATCTTTCTCGAAGGGACCGGGGCGATGGTTCTTGATCACATCGACCGCGTTGCCTACACCGCCCGTTCCAACCGGGCTGATGCCATTGCTCTGGAGCGTTTTTGTACCCATTTCAACTTTGAACCCATGGCTTTTGACGCTGTCGATTCACACGGGCATCAGGTCTATCACACCAACGTTATTATGTGTATCGGGACCGATTTTGCGATGGCCGGCTTCGATATGATGAGTGATAAATCGCGGCGTGATGAAATCTATGATCGGCTTCAGGGAATGGGGCGTGAAGTGATCGAGTTAACCAATCACCAGATAGATGAGTTCGCCGGCAATGCCATTGAGCTCTATGCAAAGGATCGCAGAATTCTCGCCATGTCGACTCGGGCTGTTGCAGCGTTGCACCCGGAGCAGAGAAAGGTAATCGAAAAATCTGTCGAAATTGTTCCTCTTGCCGTCCCCACCATCGAACTGGCTGGGGGATCGGTTCGCTGTATGCTGGCCGGAGTTCACTTGACAAGGCGATAGTGCAGGGCAAAGCGGCTTTTCGGTGGAAAACCCTGCCCAATTATGGTTAAATGCCGCTTCAAATTGCACTTTATAAGGAGTTTATAGATGTACAACTGTTCTGATCTGAAAAAAGGGTTAAAATTGCTCATTGATGGTGAGCCCCACGTCATTGTGAATTACGACTTCACCAAGCCGGGTAAAGGCCAGGCCCTGTATAAATGTAAACTCCGCAATATGATTACCGGTTCACTGTTCGATCGAACCTATCGCAGTGGTGAATCATTTGAACCCGCCAGCCTTGAAGAGCGTGATATGCAGTATCTCTATCAGGATGACAGCGGTCACGTCTTTATGGATAAGAAATCGTACGAACAGGTTATCCTGACCGAGGAGACCCTTGGAGACGACAAATATTTTCTCATCGACAATATGGATGTTGAAATCCTGATGTACGGCGAGCGGGCAATCGGCATCAGTCTACCAAACTTCGTCAACCTGCGCGTCACTCAATCCGACCCGTGGGTCAAAGGCGATACGGCTGCCGGAAACAATAAACCGGCAACGGTTGAAACCGGTTATACACTACAGGTCCCCTCCTTTGTTGAAGAAGGAACATTAATCCAGATTGATACCCGTACGGGCAGTTATGTGACCCGCGTTAAAGAATAATGGTAGAACAAAACTGGCAACTGGTACGAAAACAAGACACACTGATTAAGCGGGCCCGGATCATTCAACAGATCCGGGCTTTCTTTATTGAGCGTGATTTTCTTGAAGTTGAAACCCCCCATCGAATTCCGGCAAATGCCCCGGAATTATTTATTGATGCGGTCGCTTCAGATAATTGGTTTCTGCAAACATCACCGGAACTGTGCATGAAACGACTACTGGCTGCCGGATACCCCCTGCTGTTCCAAATCTGCCGCTGCTGGCGCGAAGGAGAACGAAGCAAAACTCACCTTCCCGAATATACAATGCTCGAATGGTACCGCAGCCATTGCGACTATCACCAGCTCATGGATGACTGCGAAAAGCTGTTGCTCCACCTATGTCCGGACAATGTTCTGAAATGGCAGGGGAAAAGTATCGACCTGACTCCACCATGGCCCCGCATAACGGTTGCCGAAGCATTCAAGCTCTTTTCCCCAATCAGTCTCGAAACAGTGCTTGAAACAGATGAATTTGATACGACAATTGCCTTAAAGATTGAACCCCGTCTCCCACAGGACAAACCCCTTTTCCTGACTGAATACCCGGTGAAATATGCATCTCTGGCACGCAAGAAACCGGCAGATCCACACGTTGCAGAACGTTTTGAGCTATATATCGGCGGGATAGAGATAGCAAATGCTTTTTCAGAATTGAACGATCCCGATGAACAGCGGCAGCGGTTTCAGTTGGAAGAATCTCAGCGCCGGGCAGCAGGGAAATCATCCTACCCCACCCCGAAGCCATTCCTCAATGAACTGGCGACCCTCCCCCCGGCAGCCGGAATCGCCCTCGGAGTAGACCGACTGATAATGCTTCTTTGCGATAAAAATGAGATTGACGAGGTTGTCACGTTTATTCCCGAGCAGTTATAAAAAGAGAACAACAATATATTTTTACAGCCAATGTCGTTGTTATAAATAGAATGGTGTTCCCATAAAGCTGTTAGCATTTGCTAACATTATTTTAAACTAACCGACATCCCACATAAAGTACCGATATTCATTCTATGCGTTTTTCTGAATAGTCCCTTAAATACAGGCTGTTCGTAAAAAAACCGCCGATTCCACGAATGAAACACATCACCACCGCAGTAAAACGCTACTTTATCTAAAAAACAGCTATTGACATCTTTTTATAACATCGTGTTATATTCCCGCCGTAAATACACACTATCGCTCATATTTTATCAGGTGCTACTTAGTTTTATCTTATAAATTCAATTATATAGCGTTACATCCGACTAAAAACTAATCGACAAAACAACTTTTTAGTCTGTTTTTTATTCATGAGGTGCTCGCTGCCTCACACTGTGAGAGGAGATTTATAATGGGACACGGACCCGCAGTAAAGCTCGGACGCGATGATGCGTCGAGCTACAAAACCAAGCTCGGTGTAAAGATGTTTCTCGTCTACACCATCGTTTACGCAACCTTTGTTGGAATCAATACAATTAATCCGAAAATGATGGAATCAATTGTCTTCGGTCAGACTGCCGCAGTGATCTGGGGATTCAGCCTGATCGTCCTGGCACTTATTATGGCCATGATTTACAACCGCCTCTGCACTAAAGCAGAGGAACGCATGAACAGTTAAGGAGAACGCAACCAATGATATATACACAATCACCTCTGGCCATCGGCCTGTTCCTCTTCTTTGTTGCATTCGTCCTTGGACTCTCTTTCTATCTGGCACGCCGGACCAGCTCTGCTGATGACTATTATGCAGCCGGTGGTAATATCCACTGGTCCGTCAATGGTATTGCTTTCGCCGGGGATTACCTCTCTGCTGCATCATTCCTCGGTATTTGCGGAATGATCGCAACAGCCGGCTATGACGGCTGGATGTACTCAATCGGTTATCTGGCAGGCTGGATCGTTGCCCTGTTCCTGGTTGCCGAACCAATGAAGCGCCTGGGTAAATTCACCTTTACCGATGCTCTCGATTCTAAATTCAACTCTAAATCAATTCAGCTAATGGCGGCAATTTCAACCCTGCTCGTTTCGGTTTTCTATCTGATTCCGCAAATGGTTGGTGCCGGGGTTCTGGTGCAGCCACTGCTCGGCCTGCCGCACTGGGTTGGTGTCTGTATCGTCGGTATCGTCGTCACAATCATCGTTGCAACTGCCGGGATGGCATCCACAACCTACGTTCAGTTTTTCAAAGGATCACTGTTGTTGATTCTTTCTACCGTCGTCGTTATCGCAGTTCTGGTTCGCGGTCTCTCAACATCCCCCGAAAACAATGGTGCCCCCTATCACGACTTTAAAACTCTGCATGCCGATAGTGCTTTAGTTTTGGCGGAAGAAGGCTACAGTGTTGTTGCCGGTCTCGATTCCGAGTATGGCAAAGCAGGGCTTGTTAAATTAGTCAAGGATGGCAAAGAGTCTATCTGGCACCTGAACAAATCAGTAAACGGATACACCCTTGAAGAGACTCTCTTTGTTGTAAAGAAAGCTGATG
>JAMOPE010000027.1 GCA_027064785.1 Geobacteraceae bacterium | reverse complement strand
GAACTGAACCTTGGGGTTGCCCTGTTCGGCGGCTTTTCCCCACCAGCGGCGGGCTTCGATGAAATCTTTGGGAACTCCGTGCCCTTTGGCGTACATCAGCCCAAGGTTGTATTGAGCATCGGAATAGTTTTGATCAGCCGCTTTGCGGAACCAGTGAAGGGCCTGATCGTAATCGGCCGTAACTCCACGCCCTTTGATGTAGGCCTGTCCCAGAACGTTCTGTGCCCGGGGGTAGCCAAGTTCTGCCGCCTGCTGATAATATTTGATCGCTTCCGTTGGGTTTTGAGTTGTCCCTTTGCCCTTGTCATACATGCGACCGAGCATGAAAATTGCTCTGGGGTGGCGGTGTTGTGCTGCCAGTTTAAACCATTTAAGGGCTTCACCAAAAGAGCGTTCAACCCCTTTTCCCTGGAAGTAGTTCATTCCCAGCTGGTAATGTGATTGTGCCATATCGGTCATCAGGTGCCCCCTTGTCCTTATTGTGTGCCGGTAAGTGCAGTCTAATTATTCAGTATACACAAGAGCAGCTATATTTTGCAGACAATATCATCTGCAATTTAATATTGACATATTATGATTAGGGTGGTCAAATGTTATGTCTTGATTAATATCTACGTTGAAAGGTCTGAGCGATGAGTAAATACCAGAAGCAGGAAATCCTTCTTGAGACAGGAACCAATGAAATGGAAATCATTGAGTTCTATCTTGGAACCCAGTCTTTCGGAATTAATGTCCATAAATTGAAAGAGATCATTACTTTCGATCAGGAATCGCTGACTGTGGTTCCCGGAAGTGCCGAAGGGATGATGGGAACGTTGCTGCTGCGTGGCAGTACGATTCCGCTGATCGACTTAAAGTCGCATCTTGCTCAGAAAGAAGATGACCTTAATGATGACGTCCGCCGGGTTGTTCTGGTGTGTGAATTTAATGACCGGGTCAATGGTTTCAAAGTTGACGGGGTTAATCAGATCCACCGGGTTTCATGGGAAGATATCCAGCCGATGGCGAGCTTTATTGATCAGTATCGTCCCCGTTTTACCGGCAGTGTCAATATTGATAACCGGGAAATTTTGATCGTTGACCTCGAGCATATCGTTGCCGAGTTCGATTCAGAATCGAATCTTGATTACGAAGCCGATCTCCATTCTGATGAGATGCAGGAAAAACTGCCTCATACCCGTGAGAAGATGAAGCTGATGATGGCGGAAGATTCTGCCCTTATTCGTACCGGAATTGAAAAGGTTCTTAAAGGGTCAAATTATACCGACCTGCAGGTTTTTGTTGATGGTCAACAATGTTACGACCATATTCTGGAGATTAAGCAGCGGGTTATTAACGGTGAGCCGCTTGAGTCTCTGTTGAATCTGCTGATTTCTGATATCGAGATGCCTAAGATGGATGGATTGACTTTGTGTAAGAAGATTAAGGATGATCCGATTCTGAAAGATATTAAAGTGGTGATGTTCTCGTCTCTGATTAATGAGCAGATGGTGGTGAAATGTGATCAGGTTGGGGCGGATGGCTATGCGACCAAGCCGCAGATTCCTTATCTGGTTGAAATGATGGATAAGTTTCTTGAAATTGACAAGATTGCGTAGATTTTTTTACGGCTGAAAACATCAAAGGGCCGGTCAATTGACCGGCCCTTTGATGTTTAACCAATATTTTTCTCCAGCCGTTCACAAACCCGTTCGGCATAACGACGGGCTTCGTCAACCTGAGCCGGTGACATTTTATTTTCCAGTGACCCGAGGGCTTTTTTAGCATCCTCGTGCCCTTTCTCAGCCGGTAAGCTTAACCATATATACGCCTTAATATGATCTTTGTGAACGCCACGTCCCAGAGCGTACATCCCGCCTAAATTGTACTGGGCATCGGTGTATCCCTGTTCAACCGCTTTGCTCCACCATTTGACCGCTTCAGCATCACTTTTGGGGACACCGTAGCCGAAGACATATAAGACCCCCAGATTGTACTGAGCGGCCGCGTTACCTTGCTCGGCGGCCATTGTCCACCAGTAGCGGGCCTCATCGTAATCCTGAGGAATGTCTTTGCCATTAATGTACATACTGCCCAGATTGTATTGGGCATCGATATCGCCCTGTTCTGCGGCTAGCCGATACCATTCAACAGCGGCAAACGGATCAACGTCGACCCCTTCACCCTTTGCATACATAAAGCCGAGGTTGTGCTGGGCGTCAACATGGCCCTGCTCTGCGGCCATTCGGCACCATTTTGCAGCCTGAACCGGATCGCGTTCAACGCCCTGACCGAAAGCATACATGACTCCCAGATTAAATTGGGCATCAGCATTTCCCTGCCGTGCCGCCAGTCGGTACCATTTGATCGCTTCCTCTTCGTCCTGCTTAATCGCCTCGCCGGTCGCATACATCATTCCCAGCGTATATTGAGCCTCACTGTGGTTTTGCTCGGCTGCTTTTCGACACCATCCAAGGGCCTGGCCGTGATCGGTATCAATTCCAAGACCAAAAGCGAGTTTGACCCCAAGATTGTATTGGGCGTTGGCATCCCCGCGTTCAGCTGCCTTGCGATACCAGTAGACTGCTTTGGCGTCATCATGTTCAATTCCACGCCCCTGTTCGTAGAGCAGTCCCAATGCCAGCTGAGCACGAACGTGTCCCTGCTCGGCAGCTTTGGTGTACCAACGGGCTGCTTCACTGTCGTTCTGCAGAGCACCGTCACCTTCTTCGCACATCCGGGCATAATTGAACTGCGCTTCGGCATCACCCTGTTCGGCTGCTAACTGATAACGTGTCTCAACAATAAAATCTTTACCGTTCATGATCACTCCATGGCTGGGGTCGGTATAATTCACCTAATGAACGCTGGATAAAATAGCAGAATAATAACAGATCTGCAAATTCTCCCAGATTTTCAGGGTTTTTCGTTGACTCGTTGTGTCCCGCCCCTTTTCATATTGAGTATAGCGTGATATATAACCATGATACTCAACTATTGCTAATCAAGGGGGATAAAATGAATATTGACTGGGCATATTTACGCAAAGGCTGAGCATCGTGCAAAAAGGCTCAAGAGTTTCTTGAGGAAAAACAAGTCACGGTGACCGAGGTTGTTGATGCTAGAAAAGTGAAAATTCCTGCAGATGAGGCGTGGCAGATATTAAAAGACGGCAGTCTCATCACTGTTGCTAAGGGGAAGAAAGTTTTAAAGTTTAATGCTGCGACCGATGATAAAGATGAAATCCTGAAGCGGGTCATGGGCCCCAGCGGTAACTTACGCGCCCCGACTTATCGGGTCGGTGATAACTTTGTGGTTGGGTTTAATCCTGATCTGTATGAAGACTGGCTGGGCTAATCGAACTTCCCGCTACCAATTAATACTACGAGGTATTATTGCGGAGATTGAGGCATTAATGGAACAGATCGAAGCAGGGCAGCACGCAAAAAAAATTGTATATTATCCGGCTGAAAAAGAGTCGGAATATGTGTCAGTATTTGTTGCAGCTGCAGGAAGAGTAAAGGAATCTTCTCTTCGGGGTTAAAAATACAGCCAGTAAAAAAGAGGTTATCTATTTCAAGCACCTGCTTGTGATGTTTACCATTCCAGAAGTGGCTTGAGAAACCGGTCAAATGTCACTTTTTGTTTTTCAGTCAGCAGATCAAGGTCTCCCAGGTTGTCGAGCAAAAATGTACCGACACCGATGACTGTTTTTGCCAGATATCCTGTCCCCTCAACGCACTGTTCGATTTTATCGGTTTGCTGGTGTATCAGATTTCTCAACAATTTTAGATCAAGTTCCATATCTTTGTTCTCCCGTTTTGTTTACTCAAGGGTTTTATATTCAACTGAGATAATTTCGAGTTCTGTCAGACCGCCGGGGGTCATAAATGAGACTGTGTCACCAACTTTCGATCCCAGCAGGGCGCGACCGATGGGGGAGACCCAGCTGATGTAACCGCGTGACGCATCAAGTTCATCCGCACCGACAATGCTAAAAACTTTTTCTTCGCCTGCTTCATTTTCGACCGTGACAGTCCCACCAAAAAGGACTCTGCCATTCGCAATTTTCTGTTGCTCAACCGGATCGACAATCGTTGCTTCTTCCAGGCGTTTGGTCAAAAACCGAATCCGCCCGTCATATTGTCGTAGCTTTCTCTTGGCATAGTGGTAGTCGGCATTTTCACTCCGGTCGCCGTTACTTGCAGCCCAGGCTGCGGTTTTAACCATTTCCGGCCGAAGCTGGTAGAGGATTTCTTTGAGCTCCGCTCTCAGTTTCCGGGCACATCCCGGAGTCAGGTAGGTCGGAGTGGGTTTCTCTGTTTTTTGATTCGGCATGGCGACTCAGTTTATTGTTTTGATCGTTTTAAGAAACGCCCTCTCCTTGAGGGAGAGGATCGGGGTGAGGGGGATTGGTTCTTATTTAGACGCCCCCTCATCCGGCCTATGGCCACCTTCTCCCTTGGGGAGAAGGGCTCAGATCAACGTATCTGCGTTCTTCTTGT
>JAMOPE010000026.1 GCA_027064785.1 Geobacteraceae bacterium | reverse complement strand
GACCCGGGTTCTTGAGGTCGGGGGTGGTCGGGTTGAGTCACATATTGGCAATTATGGGGACTTCCTGCGGGCGAAAGAATTTCTGGGAGATTCAAGCCATAGTAAAAACCGGGTTGAGCATCTCTCCGGAAAAGTGGATAATGGCACACCAACCGAAGATAAACAGGCTCGTATCCAAGCCCATGCCGAGCGTAAAGAACAGCAGCGGCGTAAGCAGCAGCGGGAAAAAATACTGGCGAAAACTGAGGTGGAGATTGAAAGCCTGGAACAGAAGCTTTCGGTCCTCGAACAGCAAATGGCAGATCCCGAAACCTATCAGGATCAGGATCTGTGGCGACAAATCAGTGCCGATCATGCTAGATTAAAGGACGCTCTCGATGAATTATATGCTCAATGGGAAGAGCTTCAGGACGATGCCTGAGAATATTTGTGGAGTTATTACACGATGATCTTTCTGCCGCGTGGCAATCCCGTCAGACAAAAAGTTAATCCTGCCCGAATCAATCTTCCTGAGGCGATGGAGAAGCTGCGCGTTGGGACCTTTACAGGTTATCTGCGTTTTGATGCATCGCAAGGGGTTGGCGTCATCCTCTTTAAGGATGGTCAGCTGATCAGTTCAATCTTCAAGACACGGGAAGCTTCTGAACGGTTGATCGCTTACGATGCGATTGCACGTATCTTTGAAGTTTCGATTCTGGGGAATGCTGTCCTGAATATCTATCGGATGTCGGCGGATCTGGTGTTGGGGATTCATGCTCTTTTGCACGGTCGTTATCTGCAAAAAGAGAAGGATCTGTCCTGCCTTGATGTTGATTCTCTGTTGAAACGTATTCGTGAAGAGGGTCTAACCGCTTGTTTACGCGTCTATACCGAAGAGAAGACGGCCCTGATTTTTTACGATCAGGGATATCCTCTCGGTTTCTTTCACGAAGGTCGGGCTAATCTGGAACAAACGGCAGACCCTGATGCCTCTATTGCCAAGCTTCCGGGTGCTAAACTTGATCTCCTTGAGGTTCGCAGTGCCGATGAAATTATTCTGGCTGACCTGATGGGCTCGGCAGACCTTGGACCCATCTGGCAACGAACCCGTAAGCTGCTGATGGAAGAACGTCGTAAGCGCGAAGAAGAAGCGATTCGCACCCAGGAACAGAAAGAGGGCCATCGCCGGGAACGAACTCTGACCATTTTTAAAACTATTGCTGGGAATCATATCGGCAAGTTTGGGGTGAACCAGGTTGAAAAAGCGTTTGCAGCTGTCGGTGCCGGTTTGGGTGAGAACGAACTTGAAAGTTTCTATCAGGAATTGCAGAAACTCGCTCGATTAGTTGCCGGACAGTCAAAAATTTCGGCGATGATTGACGATATGCGCCAGCAGTTAGCCAGGGAGAATTAACCTATTTTTTGATTAATGGTGGTTTTTGGTCAAAAATGGCCGGGAATGATCAATTTGGTGGGCTTTATCTTAAGTTTGTTCAACAAACAAGGTTTGACCTTGACCCCCTTTGATACTTTGAATTATATCTGTTGGTTCTATAAACTATTGTTTTTTTCTCAACCTTAAATTTATTCAGGAGGCACGAATGAAAAAACTGACTATTCTAATTTCGACCATTGCTCTCGCATTGAGCATGACAGCGACAGGTTTCGCTGCAGACACCATCAAACTTGGTGTTGCCGGACCTCACAGTGGCGACCTCGCCCCTTATGGCATCCCGGCAATGAAAGCCGCTCAGCTTGTGGTTAAAAAGATCAACGCTCATGGCGGTGTTCTTGGCAAGCAAGTTGAATTGTTGATTCAGGATGATCAGTGTAAGCCTGAGATCGCAACCAACACAGCTACTAAGCTGGTGACTGATGGTGCTGATGTCGTTCTTGGTCATATTTGCTCCGGTGCAACCAAGGCCGCTTTGGGTATCTACAAGGATGCTAAAATTCCTGTTATGTCTCCTTCGGCAACCAATCCACCTCTGACTCAAAGTGGTGACTATCCTAACTTTTTCCGCACAATCGCTTCTGATGATATGCAAGCTAAAATGGCAGTTGATTTTGCTATCGATAAACTGCATGTAAAGAAAGTTGCCGTTATTCATGACAAAGGCGACTACGGTAAAGGTTTTGCTGAATTTGCTAAAAAATTCTTGGACGAAGCCGGTGTTGAGGTTGTGCTGTTTGAAGGAATCACCCCAGGTGCTATGGATTACTCTTCCATCGTCCAAAAAATTCGCAGAAACAAAGCTGATGCTCTGATTTTTGGTGGTTATCACCCCGAAGCTTCCAAACTGGTTTCCCAGATGAAGCGCAAGCGTCTTAAGACTGTATTTATCTCTGATGACGGTGTTAAAGACGACAGCTTCCTCAAAGTTGCTGGTGATGCTGCTAACGGTTCTTATGTTACCGGTCCCCGTGATCTCTCCAGTATTCCTTTGAATGCTGCTGCAACTGCTGAGTTCAAAGCTGAGTACGGTGCAGAGCCGGGTGCATTCTTCCAAGAAGGTTACTCCGCCGCTCTGGCATTGTTGAATGCTATTGAAAAAGCCGGTTCCACTGACTACGATGCTGTCACTAAAGCATTACGTACCGAATATGTCGAAACTCCTGTTGGTAACATCAAGTTCGACAGCAAGGGTGACGCAGAAGGTGTTGGCTTCTCTGTCTACAAAGTTGAAAACGGCAAGTTCGTAGAGCTTAAGTAGAATATATAAAGTGCCGGTCGGTTGTTGATACTGACCGTCTTTGATGTACAAGTTTGATCTTTCAGGGGACTGGCATTAACTGTCGGTTCCCTGAACCTTTGTTAATCCGGAAAGCGAAGTCGTTTTCTCACTCACAGTCGGTCGATATTTATGGAATATTTTCTTGAACTTTTTTTTGGCGGGCTAACCCGGGGTAGCATCTATGCCCTGATTGCCTTGGGCTACACGATGGTCTACGGGATTATCCAGTTGATCAACTTTGCTCACGGTGAAATCTATATGATCGGGGCTTTTGTCGCGCTGATCGTTGCTGGTGTCTGTACGATTTATGGACTGAGCGGGGTATCAATTTTGATCCTTGCCGGAGTTGTGGCTGTCATTTATGCCTGTGCCTACGGGTACACGCTGGAAAAAGTGGCTTATCGACCACTGCGGAATGCTCCACGACTATCACCGCTGATCAGTGCTATCGGCATGTCAATTTTCCTGCAGAACTATGTCCTTCTTGCACAGACTCCTGATTTTCTTCCGTTCCCGCGCTTGATTCCCGATTTTGATTTCATGGAACCGGTTGCCCACATTATTGGCTCCCCGGAACTGGTCATCCTGATCACGACAATGGTGACGATGATTCTGCTGACTTTGCTGATCAAGAAAACCCGAGTTGGTAAGGCGATGCGAGCAACGCAACAGGATATGAATATGGCTCGTCTGGTCGGTGTCAATGTTGACCGGATTATTTCACTGACATTTGTTATCGGTTCAGCACTGGCAGCTATCGGCGGGGTTCTGGTCGCGTCTTACATCGGGCAGGTTAACTTTTATATTGGATTTATTGCCGGGGTTAAGGCATTTACTGCCGCTGTTCTGGGTGGAATTGGTTCAATTCCCGGAGCTGTTCTTGGTGGGTTTGTGCTTGGTTGGGCAGAGAGCTTCGCTGCCGGTTATATCTCAAGTGATTACGAAGATGTTTTTACCTTCGGACTGCTCGTCCTTATTCTGATTCTGCGGCCTGCTGGAATTCTTGGCAAAGCGCGCAAGCAGAAGGTTTAAGGGGGGTACGGATATGCTGGAAAATTTAAAAAAATCAATTGTCGTTTCCCTCTGGTTTGTATTTCTCACGTTCCCGCTGATGGTTGTGCGGGTCAATACCATGGACCAGATTGTCGTGTGGCGCTGGATGAACATGGTGTGGGTTGCGATCGGGGCTTTTATCCTTTCGTATCTATGGCGTTACATGTTGGAACGTCAACAGACGAGGAAGAAAGTTGCTGATGAAGGTGAAGAAGTTCGCAGCAAGGTTGCGTTGCTACTGGAGGACATGACCTTTCGCTATCGGGCTATGGGTGTCCTGCTGATTTTCTCACTGGCGTTTCCATTGGTGTTTGATACCTACCAGACAACGATTATGATTGCGGCACTGATCTACGTTGTTCTTGGCCTCGGATTGAATATCAGCGTTGGTCTGGCTGGTTTGCTTGATCTTGGTTATGTTGCCTTTTTTGGTGTCGGTGCCTATACCTACGCACTCCTGAATCACCACTTTGGCCTTGGTTTCTGGACTGTTCTGCCGATTGGCGGAATCCTTGGTTGCCTATTTGGGGTTATCCTCGGCTTCCCGATTCTACGCCTGAGAGGCGACTATCTTGCCATTGTCACTCTCGGGTTCGGCATGATCTTCAAGGTTGTCATGGAAAACTGGGATGGTCTCTCATTTGGTCCCAGTGGTATTGCCAATATTGATAGACCAAGCCTTTTTGGAATGAACCTCGATCTCGCCAACTCTACGGTTTACATTTA
>JAMOPE010000025.1 GCA_027064785.1 Geobacteraceae bacterium | reverse complement strand
GGCAACAACTGCCCCCTCATCCGCCCTGTCGGGCACCTTCTCCCCAATGGAGAAGGAAACAATGAGTAGCAACTGAAAGTCTTGGACTAAAGTCCATGGTTTTCACCAGCGTGATGGGACAATAAACCTACTACTTAGCCGATTTCAGATACTTATAATAATCTGAATCGGTCGAAATGACCAGCTTGCCATCTCTGGTAATTGTCTTTTTATACGATTCGAGGGTCCGCAGAAAAGTGTAAAATTCTTTGTCCTGATTATAGGCTTCAGCATAAATCTTAGCCGCTTCAGCATCAGCACCACCACGCACTTCCAACACTTTACGATACGCTTTGGAACTGATTTCCTTTAACTCACGCTGCATTTTACCCAAGATCTCTGCTTTTTCCCCTTCCCCTTCGGAACGGTACTGAGCAGCAACCTTTTTTCGCTCATTGATCATCCGCTCGTAAACCCGGGTACGCACCTGCTCAACATAATTAATCCGCTTGAATTGGACATCGAGCAGCTCAATTCCGTATTCCGGAGTGCTGGCACTCGCCTGCGCAAGAATTCCTTTCAGGATATCCTCTCGGCCAACCATATCCTTCGGTTCAATCCGGACACCATCAACCTCAAAACGTTCGTCCTCTTTAGCCTTGTAATCAACACCTCGCACCAATTCAACCAGCAAGTGTCCCGAAACAGCGTCGCGCACCACCGAATCGATAATATCGTCAAGACGACCCATCGCTCCACGTTCCGAAGCCACAGTCCGGAAAAAAACCAGCGGATCTTTAATCCGCCAGCGGGCGGTGGTATCGACCCAGATAAATTTCTTATCTTTGGTCGGGATCTGATTTGGATCACCGTCCCATTTGAGAATCCGCCGTTCAAAACGGTTCACATCCTGAATAAACGGAATCTTGAAATGGAGTCCCGGATAAGAAACGGCACCAACCGGTTTACCAAACTGAGTGACAACCGCCTGCTCAGATTCGTTAACAACGTAGAATCCGCCCTGTGCCAGCAGCAGAATGACGATAACAATAAGAACCAGAATGCCATTTTTCATTTGACGGCTCCTTCCATCCCGTTACGCAACGGGAGTAGCGGGAGTAAGCCCCCAGTCTGTGCATCCATAATGTAGATCTCATCGAGCTTGGGCAGAACCTCTTCCATCGTCTCGATATGAATCCGGCGGCGTGTCACCAGTGGTGCTTTTTTGTACTCTTTCAACAACGCCAGAAAACGGTTGGTTTCGCCGCGTGCCTTGTTGATCCGCTCAACAGCATAACCTTCGGCTTCCTGCAATGCCTGTTTTGCCTGACCTCGCGCTTTTGGCACTTCGCGGTTAAACTGTTCCCGCGCCTGAAAAATCAGACTCTCTTTTTGCTGCTCCGCCTCGTTAACTTCGTTGAAAGCACTCTTGACCGCTTCAGGAGGATTGACGTCCTGAAACTTGACGGTGACGATCCGCACACCGATATCGTATTCCCTGAGGGTCTTTTGCAGAGCATCCTGAATCTGGATTGCCAGCGCCGCCCGGGCAGTGGTTAGAACCTGTGTGACATTCGCATCACCGATCACTTTACGGACCATTGCCTCGGCAATATCACGAATTGTACTGATCGGATCCTTGATGCGGAAAATATACTTGAAAGGATCAACAACCTGAAACTGGACAATCCACTCAACGTCACTGACGTTCAAATCCCCCGTCAGGGTGAGAGATTCCTCTTCAAGCCCGCGTTTATTGTAGGTGGTTCTGATTCCCGGAGTGACCGTCCGATAGCCGAACTCCTCCTTGAGAACCCGTCCGGTCGGAACCAGATAAACCTGTTCAATCCCGAAAGGAAGCTTGAAGTGAAGACCGGGATTGGCAAACTTAGCAAACTTACCGAAACGCAGCACAACACCCGTCTCTTCAGTGTCGACTTTATACATACTGCTGGAGCCGCCGATCACTACCAGAAAAATAACCGCAATAATCAAAAACGGCAACAGCCCCTTCTTGGGGTTCTGCTTAAATTTGTTTTTGACCTGCGTAGCAATTTCAATCACCTTCTTTTCCAGATCTTCTCCGGATGGGCCCTGTCCCCAATCTTGCATTAATACCTCGTTTCTCAAATTGAACGTTACTGACTCTGTGACAACAACTTCTATTTATAACAGGTTTTGTCCTCTAGCGGGGTTCCTTCAGCACAAAATATCAAAAAATTCGTCGCGAAGCGGTTGGCAGAAAATTGAACGACACGATATACTGCTCCCCCGTTACGATAAAAACCAACCAAACCATGACGTATTTCATAAGGAGAAGTCTGATGCACGTTATCGTTGATCTCTGTGTTGTTCCATTGGGAGTGGGAGTTTCGGTCTCAAAGTACGTAGCCCGTTGTCAGCAGATTCTTGAAGATGCCGGTCTGGAAATCCGTCTGCACGCCTACGGAACCAATATTGAAGGAGAATATGATCAGGTTTTTGCCGCGATCCGCCGCTGTCACGAAGAAATCCATGAAGCCGGAGCCCCACGGATCAGCACCACCATCAAGCTGGGGACCCGGGTTGATCGTTTACAGACGATGGTCGATAAGTTAAAGAGTGTCGAAGAAAAGTTGGAGCAGGATTAGTCGAAAATAAACCGACCCTGCGGGGCGGCATAGAACTGATAATTTGCCTTGCCCGCAGCCTTGACCCGATACATGGCCAGATCGGCATTGCGTAGCAACTCCTGGCCACTGGAGGCATCTTCGGGGAAGATACTGATCCCGATGCTGGCACTGATCTTTTGGGTAAAATCTCCTTTGACCAGTTCGTGGGAAAGAGAACGGCAGATTCGCTCAGCGGTTGCCTCGATAATTTCAATCGATTCAATTTCTTCGAGCAATACGAGAAATTCATCGCCACCCATCCGGGCAACCGTATCACCTTCACGGACACATTTGCGCAACCGCTTGGCAATATCGATCAACAACATATCACCGTAATTGTGACCCAGGTTGTCGTTCACTTCTTTCAGATGGTCGAGATCAAGAAAGAACAGTGCTACCTGACGACGACTGCGACGAGCCTTGCTCAAAGCCTGAGTCAGACGATCCTCAAACAACAATCGGTTTGGTAGGTTGGTCAGAGAATCGTGATGAGCAAGGTGATGGAGACGCTTCTCATTTTCATTGAGAAGTTCCTCAATGTGGAGGCGATCAGTAATATCGCGGGAAACCTCGATGATAGCATAGACCTCTCCCTCCGCATCAAATAACGGCGAAGCGGTCAACTCAACAATTCGTTGCCCCAGGTCAGACGTGTGGTGGTGAACCATTGTAACCGGCTGCCTGGTTTGCTTCACCTCTTGCAATGGGCAGGGATGGTCAAGCTCATTACATGGAGCATGCGATCCGTGTGAAAGCAGATGACAACTGAGGGTATCATTACTCTCCCGACTGTATTCCTGAATCGTTTTTGCAGCCTGATTGATCTGCAGGACATTGTAATCAAGACCAATGACCATCAGTGGGTCGGAAACCCCATCAATCACCGACTGTAAAAACTGGGTGCGCTCTTCAAGAGCCCGCTCGGCCTTTTTCCGCTTACTAATATCGTGGATAATTGAACAGATCAGTGTCTGCCCTTCCATCTGAATCGGACTACTGTGGACTTCTACCGGGCGTAATTCACCATTGGCCAAACGATGGGTAAATTCAAATTGATGCTTTTCCCCCCCTTTAACTAAAGAGATCTTCTTCCAGATTTCATCCTTCCCGGCCTGATTAATTTCCCAGCCATGCATTGTCTGCAATTGTTCACGAGTGTACTGGTAATAACGACAGGCAGCAGGGTTGACATCAACAATCCTGGCCGTTGTGGGATCGACAAAAATAATCATTGTCTCGGAATCTTCAAAAAAGACCCGATACTGCTCCTCTTTTTTCCCCAGTTCTTTCTCAATCCGGTGACGCTCAGCCAGCTCTTTTTCAAGTAAGCGGTTCTTATCAGCCAGCTCCAGGGTTTTGAGACGAACTTGTTTCCCGGTCCACAGCGTAATGATCAACAGAAAAACCAGTACCGATGCCAGAGAGTACATCAACAGACGCAGCCAGTCGGGCAACCGGGAGACCTGCTTTTCACCCAACCATTTTTCTAACGCCTGATAGTAAAAAGAGTCCGTCGAGGTTTTCCACGTGGCGAGTATCTGATCAAATTGTGTCACCAGTTTTGCCGGGGCCGATTGGGAAAATGCCGGTCGCACCTGAACCGGCTTAATCATAATCGGAGCAGGGAAAAATCCAAATTTCTGCCGATTTTTCAGACCATAGATCCGCCCGACCATCGCTGCATCAACTTCACCACGCAATAATTTTGTAAAGGCACCCAGATAGCTGTCGACCTCAACATACTGAATATCGAGACCAAATTTATCGGCGACTTGTAGCAACCCCTGATTTCCCAGGTAATAAACATCTTTTTTAACAACAGCAAGCCTCTTCCCCGATAAGCTCAGAATAGAATCAATCTGATGATTTTTCCGTTGATAAATCTGCCCCCAGCT